>JABHHG010000152.1 GCA_018671635.1 Fidelibacterota bacterium
ATCCAATTATGGGCGGATTTGCACTAAAACCATTATAGAATGAAAAGGGAGCCAGATTGTGATTCCCCTTTTTGTCTTGTGTGGTCACAAAGGCGATGGGACGGGGAACAATTCCCGATATCAATAAATGATAATTGGTTTTAATGTCAAGCGTACTGGGATCAAATGTTTTGTACAATACTATCCTCGAGAATGGAGAGATGCAATATTACCTTCAGTATCCATAAAATCAGCACAATGACCGATTTCCTTAGTTATCACCGCTTTAGGCTTGAGGACTTTCCCACCTGCAAATTCAACACGATTAAGGAATACCCCTAAACCTGAGTCACCATCAAAGTATAGGCGAACCCCATCTTTACTGGGAGCAAAATCATCCGCTTGAAATAAAGCACCACCTATGGTACCCTCGCCAGATGGAAAAATAAACATACGATCATTATCAGCATTCATCCCTTGCATCTCCATTTGAAAGATGGATTCATAAAATTTTTTTGACCGAATCAAATCTGTGGCAGGAATCTCAAACCAACATGCCGATATACTCATATCATCCTCCCTATCTAGTTAAAGTATTACTTTATATATATCTGTCAAGTATTTCTATATCCATGACTTCGGGTAATCAACATCATCAATCTCTATAACTGCATCTACCACATCTAGTGGCTTAAAAGTGTCAATCATTACGGCTAATTCTTTCGTTTTTTTCTTACCAATTGACGCTTCATATTTACCCGGTTGCGGGCCATGCGGCAGCCCCATTGGATGATGGGTTATGGACTCTAAATCGATTCCCTTTCGACTCATAAATTCACCTTGTGAATAGAATAGAATTTCATCTGAATCTACATTAGAGTGGGGATATGGTGCCGGAATAGCATCTGGATGAAAATCAAATAAGCGTGATACAAAATTGCATACCACAAAGCCTTCACTCTGTAGTACTTGATGCACCGGTGGTGGTTGATGAAGACTACCTACAATAGGCTCAAAATCATCAATGTTGAATATCCATGGAAAGAAATATCCATCCCACCCCACAACATCACAGGGATGATGGCCGTAAACCATATCCTGAATCCCATCATTTACCCGTACTTTTACTAAAAACTCACCTTCTTTGTCAACAGGGTCTGTCAATTCAGGGGTTCGTATATCTCGTTCACAAAAAGGAGAATGCTCTAACAATTGTCCAAATTTATTACGATAGCGAGACGGCGTTTCAATGGGTCGGTTTGATTCCACCACTAAAATTCGACATTCATCATCCACATCCATTTGCCAAATGACGCCTCGAGGGATTACAATATAATCACCGAATCCAAATTTTAACGTTCCCAAATTAGACTTGAGCGTACCACCCCCACTTTGAATATACAGCAATTCATCAAAATGACCATTTCGGTTATGGAAATCCATTGAATCATTTACATGGGCTTTCGAAATAACTACATCCGAATTAAAAAATAATGGTCGACGAGCATCAATTGCATTTCCAGAGCTGTTAATATTTGCCGTACGAATATGTCGAGCCCGATGAGATTTATCACCACGCTTCAATTCAATGGGATGAAAGTCCCCCATTTCTAACACCCGAGTTGGCATGCGTAAATGATAGAGATTAGTGTACATATGGGAAAAACCCTCACGGCTTACTAATTCTTCATAGTATAAACTGCCATCAGCCTTTTTAAAGGCCGTATGTCGCTTGGGTGGAATCATACCTTTTGATTGATAAAATGGCATCTTTTCTCCTTAAAGATTTCCGCGTTTCTCTTGCTCTAATTCTATGGATTCAAATAAAGCCTGAAAATTACCCTGACCGAATCCGCGAGAGCCTTTTCTCTGAATAATCTCAATAAATAATGTAGGGCGGTCTTCTAAGGGTTTAGTAAAGAGTTGCAATAAATATCCTTCTTCATCTCGGTCAACCAAAATTTTCAATTCTTTTAATTTTTCAAGATCTTCATCAATTATTCCCACACGTTCTGAAAGTGATTCATAATAAGTGTCTGGAACTTCTAAAAAATCTACTCCATTGGCTCGTAATGCTGAAATCGTTTTAACAATATCCCCTGTTTGGATTGCAATATGTTGCGCGCCTGGACCTTCATTGAAATCTAAATATTCTTCAATTTGTGACTTTTTCTTTCCTTTGGCAGGTTCATTAATGGGCATCATCACTTTCCAGTTTTTAGACCGTACCACAATACTTTTTAATGCTGAATATTGAGTTGAAATATCAGTGTCATCAAATCGAACAAAAGTAGTGAATCCAAATACTCGCTCATAGAATTCACTCCACACATCCATCTTATCCCATTCCACATTACCTACAATATGGTCGGTACGAATGAGCCCTGGGTCTTCTGAGGGTACATCAGGTAAGCTTAAAGGTCCAAATCCAGGTGCCCACAAACCCTTATATTCTTCACGCCAAATAAAAGAATGTATGGTATCGCCATAGGTTTGGATAGATGACTTTCCAAATTTTCCACTTTCATCTTCAGTAACAGTTGGTGGCATCACACTCACCGCACCGCGTGACACACATGAATCATGTGCTTCTACATCACATTCAACTTGAATTGCAATATCACAAACGCCATCACCATGTTTTGAAAGCCATTCTGTTGCAGGATGAGCAGAAGATAATGGGGTGGTAAATACGAAGAAAAGATTATTTTGTTTTAGCACATAAGAAACATGATCGCGAACACCCGTTTCAGGACCACAATAAGCATGAGGCTGAAATCCAAATGCCGATCGATAGAAGTGTACAACTTGCTTAGCATTACCCACATAAAACTCTACATGATCAAAATCTTTAACTTTAAAATGTTCAGTTCCGGTCCATTCATTGGTCATAAAAGCCATTAAACTGTTTTCTCCATAATTTTGTTTAATTTATCAATAAAAAATTCATTTTCATCAGTAGTACCAATAGTAACTCGTACACATTCAGGAAGTCCAAAGCCTATCAAATGGCGAAGTATCACTCCATTCTCCAACATGGTTTGGGTAAAATCTTTGGCTTGAACTCCATCATTAAAAAGCAATGTTACAAAATTTGTGACGGACGGAATATACCTGAGTTCAAACTCATCAAATGTGGTCGTAATCTGATCCATTCCATCCATATTGACTGTGAGTGCACTCAATAGATATGCATCATCGTCTAAAGCTGCAATCGCTGCTGATTGAGCCGGTATTGCAGGTTCAAATGGGAGTTTAACTTTGAGAAGATTGCCAATTAAATCGGCATGACCAAAACCATAACCTACTCTAAATCCAGCTAAACCATAGGCTTTAGAGAATGTTCTCAGCGTAATCACATTATCATACCGATAGTGCATTGAATCGGGGAAATTAGCTGCATTTTGTGCATATTCGAAATAGGCCTCATCCAACAACACTAATACGCGCTCCGGAACTCTTGACATAAATCTATCAAATTCATCCACCGTAAAATAGGTTCCCGTTGGATTATCAGGATTTGCCAAGTAAATAATTTTAGTATAATCATTAATAGCATCAGCCATGGATGATAAATCGTAATGATAATCTTTCATGGGAATCCAATTGGTATGATTACCACTGGCATTTGCCAATACCCTGAAACCAATAAATGAATTGAGAGCCGCCACAATCTCATCGCCCGGTTTCAAGAAAGTTCGCATAATGGTGGACATAACTCCCTCACTACCGCCACCTAAAACTACATTTTCCATTTTCAGATCGAAGCGAGTAGCCAACTTATCACGTAGCTCAAATGCTGCCGCATCGGGGTACCGATGACATTCCATTAATGAATCTTGAGCTGCCCTAATAGACGACTTAGGTGGACCTAATGGATTCTCGTTAGATGCTAATTTTACAATTTCCTCAAGTCCCAACTCACGTTGAACTTCAGATATGGGCTTCCCCGCCTTATAAGGAGAAAGCTCTTTTATGTGTTTTGGTACTAATGCCATAAGATGTAGATTTGCCTTTAATAAAACCTCCGAATTTAGGTTAATTCTCAGTGAAAAAAATATGATTTTGAAAGATATAACAAATGGATAAAAGTACAGCAACACAATTGCGTGGAAATCTTTTCCGCCATTTAGACGGAATTGCAATCACATCTACAATGGCAGCCCTCCATAATCAGGGAATTATCAAATTCATATTGGATAAAAAATCATTTACCTTAGAAGATATATTTGAAAGTTTCCCATCAAACCATGGTTACATGAATGTGGCACTCCGTTTATTGAGCGCACAAGGATGGCTTGAAAGAGAAATTCATAGCCCTAATCAACAGATTTATTTTTCCATAACCGAAAGAGGAAAGGGCATTTTTGCCTGTTCCCATATATATACTGAGGTAGCCACTCTACTGAAAGATGTGCCGCTATATCGCCATAAACTATTTTCAGCACATCAAACATATTCACAGAATTATAATAATTTCATCACTGCTATTCACGAAATGAGTGATGACATCCCAGCACAAATTAAGTTACAAATTCAAGGAATTCTGATTGGCCCTGCATTGGTTGCATTAGGAATGAATGAAAAAATTGAGGAATATTTAAATGTCAATCAATTCAGGCAGAATGATATAAATGACTTTCCCCTCATAAATTCATTTGCCAATTATTTTGTCCATATTGGTTTTTTAAATGCTGATTATTCCTTCACAGAAGTTGGTGAATTTTTCTTTAAACGTGCGGCTGCATATGGCGTAACCGTTTCATACCTCCCCATGTTTTCAAATCAAGAGGAAATATTTTTTGGCGACCCTCACCATATTTGGAAGCGAGATAAAACAGGCTCTGAAACCCATGTGGATCGAACCATGAATGTATGGGGAAGCGGTGGTGCCCACTCTACTTATTTCAAAAAAATTGACGAAATTGTCATCAATATTTTTAATCGACCATTAAATGAGCAACCTATAGGAATTGCAGATATGGGCTGCGGTGATGGCACATTATTGAAACATCTATATGAATTGGTGAAATATAATACCCTTCGAGGAGAAAACTTAGACCAATACCCACTTTTAATTGTGGGGGCTGATTTTAATCAAGCTGCACGGATTGCCTCTGCCAAGACTCTAACCGATTCTCGAATTAAGCATCATATACTTCACGCAGATATTAGCCATCCCAACAAATATGCGGCGGAGCTAAAAGCAAAATTTGATATTGAATTAGGTGATTTACTGAATGTGCGATCATTTTTGGATCATAATAGAATTTATTCATCCCCAAAAATATCTTATTCCAATCGAATCAGTAAATCCTCAGGTGCATATGCATATCGGGGGAGGTTGATTCCCAACTTCGAACTAAAGCAAAATTTAGTTGAGCACCTCCATGCGTGGTGCCCCTATGTGAAGAAATTTGGACTTTTGGTACTGGAGCTCCATTGCCTAGCCCCCAATTTAACGGCAGAAAATATCGGTTCAACTACATCGACAGCGTATGAAAGTACTCATGGATATTCTGATCAATATATTGTAGAAATCAGCACTTTTCTTAATGCTGCGGAAGAAGCGGGATTAGTGCCAGAACCTCAAAATATGGCCCGTTTCCCAAATAGTGATTTGGCCACTATTAGCATTAATTTATTTAAGAGTAAATCCTAAATCATTTCATCGTCCACGAAAATGTAGGCTTAAAAGAATTATTTCTTCTTGATAAGGATATTACATTTTTAAATCACGGATATTTTGGACTAATTCCCCATAATAATATTGACGATAAGTACAATATCAAGGATATCAATAATGGTATCACCATTAACATCAGCGGCACACGACTGTGCTGCTGATGGAGTAATATTGCCCATTACAATATTCACAGTTTGGACGATGTCTAGGATGTCAATAATACCATCATCATTTAAATCAGCAGTAGTGCATGCACCACTCCCACCCACTTCATAATAACCAGTACGTTTATCATTACCACGATAAGTATTCCAGTAACCATCTACAGAACCTTCTGATTTGATATCCGTAACAATAAGTGTGTTTGTAGAGCCCGTAAATATTTCTAAATCTCCATCACCATCCAAATCCATGATATGTGGTGAACCAGCATACGGAAACTCTGTAGTAATTGGGAAATACTGATTCTGTGAACCATCTCCATTGTAAGATAAAAGTTGGCCTGCACCATTAGTAGAGATAATCTCAGGGGTACCATCATTATCCATATCAGCGAATGCAATAGAGCCTACAATATTATCATCTGTCTGTTGTGGCCATCCAGGGAGATTATTCCCATTTACATCTACAGCGTATATATACCCATCATCAGAACCAAAGAAAATGGCGGTACTGCCATTTAACTCAACTGCTGATGGAGAAGTATAAATATTGTTTCCAGTGGGATAAGAGAATTTTAGATCTCCATTTTCAGTAAGACAGTAGAAGCTATCATCCTTAGATCCAGCACATACAAGTATTTCATTACCCGTATTAATAATAGATGGGGCACTCTGGATTTTATCTCCTGTGGTGTAAGACCAACTTAGTGTTCCATCATCTAAGAGAAGACTGATATTATCACTATCACTACCAAATACAATATCATCTTTTCCATTTCCATTAAAATCATATAATGCGACCCCTTTAATCATCTTCTCACCCACATCAATAGGAAATCCAGAAACATCTGTTCCATCAGCATTAATAGCATAAATCTTTTTACCTGAAGATGAGTATCCTCCAATAACCACTTCTAAATCTTCATCATCATCTAATTGGCCAATGGCAGGTGATCCCATAAGATAGCTATCTGCAAAGTATTCTGCTTTAAGACCATATTGGTCGAAGAGGTAGAGATACTTACTCTTAGAGGTAATGGCCATATCAATATTGCCATCATTATCAAGATCAGCAGCTGAAGGTGAACCCCAGATTTGATTCCCTGTATCATAAGGGAATGTAGCATCGGAAACTTCACTACCATCGCTGTTATATCGGTGTACCAATCCTGCATAGTCACCTATGAGTACATCTAATGAACCATCATTGTCAAAATCAACTACAACTGGAGATGGCTTGAGTTGGCTTCCCATACTAATAGGGAAACCTGATTGGTGGAGAGAAATTTGGAAGTCAATTGATAATGATGTATTGTACGCAATATTATCTTGTCCTAGTCCAGAAATATTCAATTGACATGATTTATTTCCAACTTCAATCTCTGATGAAATTGATAATGAAAGTTCACTTGAATTAGAAACGATCGCTCCAGATTCAATATTAGAATAATCAGAATTGTTACTTAAGACTGAAATTGATTCATCATCACACACAATAGTTGATTCAAGTGATAATGCAGTTTGCCAACCCGCCTCATTTTGGAGATAAATATCAAGGGATGCAGACTCACCTGGATTGACTACACCATCAAAATCACCACTCAATTCATTAAATAATAATGTATCAACAGACAGATTGGGAAATGTTAATGATCCAATTGCTTTATGCACATCTATCATGCCATAACCCAAATTACCAGCATACTCTGGATTATCATTAATTTCATAAATAATAGGATCAGCCGTTTGTTGCATACGTTCCCGTAACTCTTCATTTGTCCAATCTGGATAGAAAGCTTTCATTAATCCAAAACAGCTTGCAGCATTAGGTGATGCCATAGATGACCCATCCCATGATTCATAACCTGAGCCAATTATCGTACTATAAATTGATTCACCCGGAGCTGAGAACTCAACTGAATTATGATATGTTGCCCAACCACCCCAAGAGCCGCTACAACCTATTGCCGCAACTGATATACAATTAGTATATGATGCTGGATAGTGTGAAGCATTCTCATCATCATTTCCTGCTGCCGCTAAAATAATTGCACCATATGTGTTATATGCAGTATTAATAGTATTATTTTCAGAGCTACTATATCCTCCGCCACCCCAACTATTATTAATGATAGTAAAGGTACCTGCATAGTAACCCGCTTTTGCTGCGTATAGAATTCCTGAATACCCATCATTTATTCCAGGGTCTGTACTTTGACTAGAACGAGAGACTTTAACTGACATAATACTTGCATTAAATGCTGTCGATGCCATACCTAAATTGTTATCCGTAGTCGCTGCTAAAACTCCAGCTACATGAGTACCATGAGCCCAACCTCCATTTGAAGAGGCATCCTCTCTTGGATAGGGATCATTATCATCTTGACCATATGTGCCTGAAGGGTCCCAACCTATGAAATCATCAGTATATCCATTACCATCATCATCAAAACCATTTACGAATGGTGAGCCATCAGATATAAAATCTCGAAGATTAATTTCACCATCATCATTGATATCACCTGTATTCTGGATTAAATAATCAACAACTTCCTCTGGTGTAATTTTTCCATTATTATTACTATCTAGATTATTATCCTCTAACATCCAAGAAGGGATTTCACCTTGGTTTATCCAAATATTCTTCCAAAGATCTGGATGAGTATAATCAACCCCCGTATCAACTGAAGCTAGTATCACTTCTCTATCACCAGGCATTATCCCAGCAGGAATATTCCAATAATCCCATGCCTTATCAGCTCCAACTGCATTGATACTACATTGATTATCAAGATTTGTATCATTAGGTATATAAAATGGTTTCCTAATATATTCATTTTCAGAATATTCAATAAATTGAAATTTAGCAATTTTTTCTACAATAGTGCTTAGTTCACTGCGATGAGACTCTTCAATATATATTCTGTATATTCTATTTAAATATACATCACCATTATAATCCATTTCAGTTGCACCAGGAAGCCATGGTTCAATCATGTTAATACCATTTGTGTCAAAAAAATTGTTGAGCTGTTGGATATCAACACTAACACGCCCATCTTTACTTTCAATTTGTAATGGAGAGACTTCTTTCTTCAAGCAAAAAAGAAACGTACTTTTTGATGTTTTTGGTGTACCTGCAAAATTCATGCTAATACATAATACTAAAATAATATAAATAAATACTTTTCTCACGAAGCTTCCTTTCAATTCAAAGTGCGTTATTTCTATCCATATAATTTACAATAATTCAGAGGTGGGACTTGTAAATTATTGAAACATCTTGTAACGCGAATTTTACTATAATTTATGACTAAATAGTTCTTTCTCGTCCTCGTCTAAATCATCTACAATTACACCCCATTCTTTCTTAGATTCTAATGCTCTTAATATAGTTATAGCTGTTAGCACTAACACAAATGATATTAATCCCACTTTAACCGCAAAAATATCTCTATCTAAAAAAATTAGTAGAATAAAAAACAATAACCACAATAGTCTAAATAGTCGCGTGAATAATATATTCATTCAATAATTCCTAAATTTTTAAGCTTTTCATCAAACATCATAATTAGAGCTTCTTCATCATGACAACTATTAATTTCTTCAACTGTCATAAAAGTAGATTCAGCTTTACCCTTTTTTAACAATGCTATGGGGAGTTTAACCTTCTCACCACGTTTCTGATACTGCGTTAATACATCAGCATAAGTAAAATTTACCGATATGGGAAGACTCTCAATATAATTTGCCCATTGTTGATTCCTGTCCCAATTATCATACGTAATTAAACACAAATTACAAGAATAGGTTGATGGGGAAATTTGTCGATGCACATAATCTGTTAGAGCATTAAAAAGTCCACTTTTTGCATTATATACAAAAAGTACTTCCATTTCGTTATTTTTATTCGTCTTTATATTACTTGTAGCACTTATAATGCCAATGAGTATAAATAGAATTAATCGTCTCTTATTGTTTAAAAACTTCAATAATTTCTCCCTTGGAAATTTACTAATTTTCTATATTTCTATTTATGCGAATAAAATTTATAATTTCAATATTAATGTTAACGGTTTTACTTCCACGGAAGCTCCCTTCTGAAATTCAGATGGACCATTATGACTATCCTTCTTCTATTTTAGGAAAGATCGGAGACAATCCTCCCCCTGGAAACCCAATGAATGATCGGGCAAAAGGGTACCTTCTTGATGGAAAAATTAAAAGTTCAATTTTAAACTATGGCAATTTTATTGATTGGACATCCTTCCCTGCAGGATTATGGGGAGATTATGCATATTTACCCCATATCGGATTTATGGCAGGAGTTCCAGGCCATGTATTTTCAGCAGAATTTAATTGGGAATCCACACAGATTAATTCAGATGGAATAGATAAGAAATATTGGGTATCGTCTGATGGGTATGAAGAATGGTTTGAAAATGTAGATGGTAAATTTGTGGGGATGGCCTTCAATATTGAAAATGATAATGGTGAACTCTGTACAAAGACTACAAATATAGATGATGAAATGTTTACTTCATTCAAAGACTGCCTTTACCAAATCAATCATGAAACTGAAGAAGTATATTTATATTTAGATACGGAATTTAATGACCCCAATTTAACGCTTTCAAAAGCTGGACTCGTTTATCCATGGGGGAAACGCCCCCAATTAATTGAGCGACTTAGTGAATTTGACTGGTTTGATTATGGTGATGATCAAGAAGAATGGACCGAAGATGATGAATATGTATTTTATGGATATTCTGTTTCTGAAAGTTGGTTTTCAGAAGGTTTCCCCACTAATACCGACTGGCAACCCGTTACAAAATCCCGAGAAAATACACATAACTCTCAGCTTTCAGCTGGCGATATTTTTGGAAATACAATTTATACAGACGCAAATGACTCCTATCCTATACTTGCCCATAGTAAATACACTGAGTCATGGCCAAAAAAATATAATCCCGAAAAAGGGAATTATGAACCATTCTGGCCTGGGTGGTACGCAAAAGAATATTATGGAAATCAACCGGAAAAATGGGCTGAAGAAAATATTGAAAACTGTAATGGAACCCGAAAAGATAAGGACTGTTGGAAGGAAAGTCCCGGCAGGTTTATTTCTGATAATGATGTTTATTTAGAGTTTGATGACCGATGGGCCCATCGAGGGAATCTCATTAGTGACAATGAATATCAACAACGTGGGTATCCATTGGGTCTGAAAGTTATGGCTGAAGCCCATTCTTATGGTGTGGCGTATGCTGAAGATATCATGTTTGTCACTGTGAATATTCGAAATGAAAGTGGTTCTTGGATCGATGAAGATGGACAATATCACCAAGGAATGGTTATGCCAGATGGAACTCGGCTTAATGGGGGCAAAGGCTTCGACTACGAAAAGATATTCTTGGGATTCTATTTTGACTCCATAATTGTATGGGCTGATTATTTGCAAAATTATGGTGTGTGGTCAAACACCGATGATTTCATGGAATACTATTGGGATAAGGTTTATCATGATGGTGACTCCTTATTAATTAGCCTTGCCATGACATATGATTATGATGGAAATAGTAATGGTGCTACAAATATCGGTATTGCTGCAGCACAACTTTTGGATACGCCGTTGGCCACTGATCCTGTAGATTTAAATAAGGATGGTGTCATTGATATATACCCAGGTGAGCCTCTAAAAATGACGGATTGGCATTGGTTTGATTGGTATAATCGTCCGGGAGTAGTGGATCGTGAAAGTGGAATGAATTGTTGTGCGGGATATCCCGGGCGACCGCAAGCTCGTAATAAGGAAGCCATTCACTATAAGATGATGGCGGGAGATACAACTAACCTTTCCGAAGATGAAAAACGATGGTTTTTTCATACCGCAAATCCTGCAACCGATTCAGATTTTGAATTGAATCCTCACTTTGATTCTTTAGATGGACTATTAGATGAACCTGTTTTCTCACAAGGGCAAGAAGGATTTGATTGTATTTTTATTATGAGTTGTGGACCATTTGATTTGAAAGTAGGTGAAACAGTTCCTTTCTCATTTAGTATTATTTTTGGCGAAGACAAAGAAGACTTAATTACCAATGCCGAATTTGCTCAGCTCATGTATAACTCAAATTATCAAGGTTTTACACCTCCTAAAACACCCATTGTAAGCTCATCATTTACCAAAAATAAAATTACACTTACGTGGGATAATTCTTCTTTCTACTCTAAAGATGTATTAACTGGATATTCTGATTTTGAAGGCTACCGAATTTACAGAAGTGACGATGGAGGCCAAACGTGGGGTGGAATTGAAGATAAAATTTATGACCTAAATGGCAACTTTTATAGTTGGAGACCCATTGCTCAATATGACCTCTCTGCAAAAGAGGATTCAACTCACTGTTTAAAAGGCTTTACGCATGATGGATGTGTAGATAATTTGTTTAGGGGTGAATCAATTATGGGTGAAGATCCATATGCACCATGGATAAACTTAGGAAATAATTCTGGACTCCCAAATACAAATGAGTTTAACCAATTCGTATTCATAGATTCAAATGTAGTGAATGGTGTTGAATACACCTATTCTGTAACTGCTTATGACATGGGAATTTCACCTCGAAAAGTGAGTTATACTCAAACTGAAAATGGAAATTTTGTGAGTGATACTACGTATATTGCAAATCCAGATAAATGGGGACGACCCAACGGTTACAACTCGATCGAATCCCCCAAGGGAACCACCATATATGATTCAAATTTCATCACAGTTACGCCTGGGAATCAGCCACAAAGCAACCCCCTAAATGTGAAAGTAGTACCCAATCCATATGTTGCCCATAGTCATTTTAATGAAACGGAATATGTACGGAAAATTTATTTCACCAATTTACCTTCAAAATGTAAAATAACTATCTATACAATAAATGCTGAAAAAGTGGCCACCCTTAATCATGATAGCTTAACTTCTGGCGATATGGATTGGGATATGCGAACTATGAATAATCAGGAAATCTCACCGGGCTTATACCTATTTTCAGTTGAAACTGATACGGATAAATTTATCGGTAAATTTGCAGTTATACGTTAATTATACTTGGATTGTTTTCCATGTCCCTTGCTTAACTTTCCAATACATAATCATGGCAAATAGAATTAAGTACAATCCAAAAAATGTCCACGGACCCCAGAGCCCAAACCCTTTGATAACTCCGAAATAATAACTCCCCGGAAGAAAAAAGAACCAGCATAATATTCCATCCACCATCCCTGGAAAGGCTGTATTTCCTGCACCAGATAATGCAAACCATAAAGTAATTGCCACTGCATCCGCAGACCATGCCGTTATGATTAAAATTAGGCCCCCACTTCCAATCCTCTAAAATTTCAGGGTCGGCATCATGTACAATATCTCGCAATTTTTTAAAAATAGGTTTTGCATAATCGGGAGAAGTAGAAATGTAATCGTCAATTTTCTGTGATGCATCAGGATTAATCTTACTTATTCTGTATCCAATTTAAATATTGTATTTCCATTTACAATGGTTTCTATAACTTGTATATACTTGATTTTATCTTCCAATACCTCCAGCGGATTCTTCTCCAAAATTACAAAATCTGCGTACTTGCCTACTTCTATAGAACCTATTTTATCATCCATTTTAATTTGCCATGCCGAATAAATGGTCATTGCTTTTAATGCAGATTCTACTGTCACTTTATTATGTGGGCCAATTAACTTGCCATCCCTAGTCTTTCTATTTACTGCAGTATGAATCAAACTAAGTGGATTGCTTGCAAACATGGGCTGATCAGCATGAAGTGAATATCGTAAAGAATGATCTTCTGCAGTGCCAACAGGTAAAATTTCGGCGGCTCGTTTTTCACCAATGATATTTTCGGCTAAAGCTTCACCATAATAATAAAGATGGTTAATATGAAAACTGGGATGGATATTCAATTTTTCCATTTTTTGAATTGATGACTCTTCAAGGAGTAAACAATGCTCTAAGCGATGACGAGAATCTTTACCCATTTCGAGGTCAGCTTCTTGAAAAATATCTAAAATTTCTTGAATAGCCATATCACCTTGGGCGTGTGTTGCAATTTGCCACCCGTGAGAATCATAGCTAGAAATTAATGCAGAAAATTCATCTTTATCCAGTAAAGCCACACCCGAATGTGAATGGGGAAAATGCAATTTATCAATGGTCAAATCACTCTCTAAATAGGGGTCGTCAATGTACATTGAGCCCGTATATGGAGAACCATCATACCAAAACTTTACACCCACAATCTTGAAAAAATCATCTCCATTATTTATGGAGAGTGGGAGTAATTCAGATGCATCATTACGAATAAAAACAAAATGTCGTACACTCGGTTTTCGCTTCGGCAACAGTCCAACTTGTGATAACAACTTATTTAAAAATGATGACCGTTCAGATGATAAATGATTATATAATCTGATAATATTGGGATCGTCTGTAGTAATTCCCATGGCAGTAATGGTGGTATTCCCATTTTGAGCATAGGCATCTAATACCTTTACACAATTTTCTTTCAGCATATCATTCCCCAATGCTAAAATCATGGATTCTTTGAATGGTTTAAATGCTTCTTGTTCAGAAATATAACCGGTGAGATTCCCCTCATAATCCTTTTCATAAAAACTGGATTCACTGGGGTTGGGTGAATGCTTACTTATTCCTGCAGCTTGAAAGGCCAATGTATTTGCCCAATAAGAATGCATAGGCAATGACGCAATAAATATAGGATTATTTGGGGCAATAGAATCTAAATAGTTTATATTCGGTGGGTCTAATCCATCTACTAATACTTGATCGAAACCTTTACAGAGAATCCACTCATTGGGTTTATATTGAGAAATACTTTTTTCTAAATGAGACCATACTGCTTCTTTGGAGTCATGTTTAAATCCACTCAAATCAATCATTCCATATAAAAATGCAGATGCTACGGGATGGGTATGTGGATCAATAAATCCAGGCATAAGTGTTTTACCCTTGAGATCAATCGGTGTTGTATTTTGTTTAACTTTCTTTTCAATTGTATGTTTATCACCAATAGCCTTGATGATGCCATTCTCAATATAGACTGCTTCTGGAGATTCTACATTATCCTCCATGGTAAGAATGTTACCATTATAATATAGCTGTGAACTATTCGGTATAAAATTATCAGAATTATGAATGATAATTATAAAATAACCTACTACCGAAATGCCTAAAAAAATTAAAAGATTACGCATACCTACCTTAATCTAAAATGCAATGTTCAAAATGATCTGCAAAAACAGCACCAATTAATAAGTGTTTATTATATACAGCGGACACACTTGATCCCGATAGGATTTCACCCGAATCTAGATATATTTCATCCACCTTATGATTAAGCAATGAATCAATAGATACCCGTAATACTTGAGATGGCGATAAATTATTTTTACTTTTGGCATGGCGAGTAAAGGCTAACATTTGGGGATGAGAACCAATCCATAAGTTTCCATTTTCATCAAGTTCAATATTATCAACACCCGTATTTATGTTAACAGATTTACTAAAAGTGAGTGCATTTGAAATTGAGTTTCGTGTATAAAACGATAACCGCTTACCTATGCTTTCTGCCACATAGACAATCTCTTTTGAAGGAGAAATATTTATGCCATTTGCATATTTAACATCGTCTAGCACCACTGTAAAATTATCCCCATCATAGAATAATACATTTGAGCTGGACAGTTGAAGATAATCCTCTACCGTTTTAATAAATTCCGAATGACTCCCATGGTCATTAGTTACATAGAATTGATTCTCATTGATTGCCACGAGATCATTTGGACTCACCAATTTTTCATTACTAATAGTCTTATAGTGAACCAAACTATCTTCCGAATACGTAAACATTTCTATGGTATGGGCATCTTGTTTATGATTGACTGCATAAATATAAATTTGATGGGGAGCTTCAAATACAGAAATTCCATGGGGATGAAAATCAAAATTTAAATTGGGCGTTAAGTTAATCAAGGTTGGTTTTTCATCGTTAAGATTATAGGCATAGATATGACCTTGAATAGGTCTCTCCGCCAACGTGGCCCACCTATTATCTGACGATATGATGGCAATTCCATTACTCAAAATAGTAATATCTTCAGCACCATCTACCCCAAATATGGACTGACAATCCCCCTCAAAATGAGCATTTATAGTCTTAAATTCACCTGCATCATATATTGTTTTCACAATAAAAATTGACATGGCCACAAACAACAATAGTAAAATCTTTTTTATGAAATTACCTACCTATACTTTAAATTTATCTAATTATTACCACTATCTATTATTAGAAGAAGAGGTACTGGCAATACCCCCGAAATACCAAATTGTTTTTGAACTTGGTTATGAAAATATATTTTTTCATAAATCATCAATCCAAAAGCCCCCAACCAATACTTAGTTCTTTTAGAAACATTCCCATCTTTATCAATCAACTTTCCTTTTCCTGCTCCTACAACAGACATAAGAGAAATTTGGTAATCATAATATTTATACATTTCTGAGAGAGAGTTTTTTTGATAATATGCTCTTATGCCATATGTTCTGCCCAAAAATAAAGGAAAGGTATCTTCAGAATGCTTACCAATCTTTATTCCAGAGCCAATAGTGACTTGAAAAGATAAAGACAATTTACTATCCTCTGTAATTCCAATTTGTATTCCTGGACTAATATAAGGAGTTAAGAATGAGTGAGAACCATCATGTCCGAAGGCACATCCAATCATAAATAATAATATAGTTAATCTGTAAACCATAAGATGTTTTTAAAAACTTTAATCAAATCTAAAGTTTAAATTTAAAAAAGGAAATCCCCAGAGTTCATAATTATCTTCCTCGCCATCTACCACTCCCACGTACCCTAACTTAATTTGAATCCAATTCGATAAATCATATTCTAGGGAAAGTGAAGTAGACACCGTATTTATTTCTCCAGTGCCCGAATGTTGATTGTTTAAAAATAGTCTATTAAATGAAAATACAGAATTAACAGAAAATCCATTTTGTTTAAAATAATGATGTTTTAGTCCTCCACCAATTGTGTGAAAAATAATTGATGTGCCTCCACCAAAAAATAAAGAATTCATCTCATCCAAATTTAGATTTGAAGTGTAACCTATGAGGCTTAATCCTATTTTATCATCAAACATTCCAATTGATATATATTGCATTGAGGACTTTTCTGTTTTATCGTGGAATCCAAAAGAAAGTCCAAACAACAACAATATAGAAAATATATATTTCATTATTTCCCTATATACAGTTTCTTATTTTATAATTTATCAATGGATTAATAATAATAAATATTAAAGAAACTAATTTTAAGGAGCAGGTGGAGTTGATTAAATTCCATTAATTCTGAGCCATAGCAATTTTTCTTTCGGCTGGAGTAGCATAGTTTTCATCCCAGTCCACTAATTTTTTATCCATAACCTTTCGATAGGCAAATGGTAGGAAAAATGCTAAATACAACATGCTTAAATACCCCTGTGGCATCATGGGCGCATCAGGATATGCATCCAGTTCCCAAAATTTCAAATTGGCTTTTTCATGATGAGCAGAATGCCGAGTAACATTATATAAAAGTAAACTACTTATAATGTTATTAGAATTCCATGAATGACGTTTGCATACTGGCATATTGGGTTCTCTCACTAAACCATAATGCTCAGTATAATTAATAACCTCTAAAAACGATTTGGCCAATAATGCACATAATAGATAAAATGTCATCCCCACTATGCCACCGATTAAATATGCTCCAATTGTTATCAACAGACTCCGGGTATATCCAATTAGCATTTTATTATGGATACCAAATGAGGTATACCCTCTCTTCTTTAAATGATCAAACTCAATAAGCCAAGCATCATGTTGCTCCTTTATAATTGCGGACAATATAAAACGGTACAATCCCTCCCCCCGTTTAGCGGTAGCGGGATCAGTAGGTAAACCAACATTTTTATGATGACCATATACATGCTCTAAGGCAAAGGCACAATCCCAAGAAAATGCCAAAAGCCAATTGCCAAAAAACATATTCAATTTGTCTTTTTTGCGGTGGGTTAACTCATGCCCGGGATTAACTCCATTTAGGCCAATAAAAAGTGCTGATAATAGAACTAGCGATATGCCATCAAATATAGTAACTCCATCTTTGATGTGTATAAGATCGATGAATAAAAATCTATTGTAAAAATTGACTAATAATAGGGAGCCTTGATTGCCAAATATATAGACAACCATGGTTAGAAAAATTACCAATGGAACTATGTTGATATAAATGGGCAGATTTATCAGAAATGGATATGAATATTTTTCAGTGGATACATCCTTCCCCAAGAAAATATCCCCTAAAATTATTATAGAAGAAAAGCAGATGAAATAAATAGTGGGGGAATTTCCTCCTATTGAGCAAATTATAATTGCTGAAATAAGTAATAAAGTGGAAAGATAATATTTTAAATATTTTAACATGCAATACACCTTTTGAATAATTTAATTTTCATTAATTCATATTAATTGCAATGTTTTATCGAAGGTAATTTTGCCAATTGCGGTTAATTGTGGTTTGATAATTGATAAGGATAATACAATACCTTTTTTAATTCGTTCATCATCAAATACCTTTTTTTCGATGGAGGAATAACTGGCCCAATACCACATAATTATCCACTGCTTTTCCAATAATTCGTCAACAATTAGAAGGGAATCTTTTTTTAATAATTTTATTTTAACTAAATTGGATAGTAGCTTAAAATAGCTCTCTTCAATGAGTCCTTTCAGTTCACTATAACCATTCTGTAATTCTTTATCATGCTTTACTAAGCGGACACCTTCAAAAAATAAAAATTGATACGATTTTTGCACTTTAAAAAAACTGTGAAATAAGGTAGTAAAGCGTTCACTAAAATCTGAAACATCATCTAATTGAAATTGAAATATGGAGACAAGTTCACTATTGAATTGTCTAGATATTGCTCTAATAATATCATTTTTACTGCTAAAATGATAGTATAAATTGCCCGGGCTTATACCCATTGCTTTGGCGATATGATTAGTTGATACCAAATTTGTACCCTGTTTATTGAAAAGCTTTATTGCAGTATTAATTATTTTATTTTTAGTTTTCATAAATACTTTATTTGTAGATTAATTACTCTAATATTTTAGTATAAATACTCTAATATTTCAAATATTTTTATTATAAACTTTTTGTTCAATAAATTTATGCGATAAATTGTAAAGGAATTTTAAATATCGTGGGAAAAACAGCATTATTGATAGGTAGTAGTGGCTTAGTTGGCAGCCATTGTCTCGATTATTTGTTAGCTGATGAGTATTATTCCCACGTGGAAATATTGGTGAGACGACCGCTTGCAGTAGAACATCCAAAATTAATTCAGCATGAACTAAATTTTGAGCAGTTGAATGAGGAAGTCTCAAAAATTAAAGTAAATGATGTCTATTGTTGTTTGGGTACAACCATCAAAATAGCTGGCTCCCAAGAAGCGTTTAGAGCCGTTGACTTTACCTATCCTGTCGAAATTGCTAAACTCTGCCGAGCAAATGGGGCAGATCAATTTCTGCTGGTTACTGCATTGGGGGCAAATTCAAATTCATCCATATTTTATAATCGTGTGAAAGGTGAAGTTGAAGCATCAATCTCCAAACTTGATTTCAAATCAATTTACATATTCCAACCTTCATTGTTATTGGGTAAAAGGCCTAATAGGCGTTTAGGTGAAGAAATTGGACAAAGTATTTCCAAATG
Organism: Fidelibacterota bacterium; assembly: GCA_018671635.1. Taxonomy (GTDB): domain Bacteria; phylum Fidelibacterota; class Marinisomatia; order SCGC-AAA003-L08; family D37C17; genus JABHHG01. The sequence continues at coordinate 19,684 of JABHHG010000152.1, forward strand.
GTTATCTTTTGTATTTAAAGGTCCCATAAATAAATACAAACCCATTGAAGCAAAAGCCGTGGCATTTGCCATGATACAGAGCGCCAAGACACAACTTCAGGGAACTCAAATTATTGAATCCAGTCAAATTCAAGCTATTTATACAACCTAGTAGTTAGCATAGCTCATTCACTAGATCCGTTTAATTACCTCCTAATTAAACTTTTGTATGCCAATACGCAATTAGAATGAAAATGACTTGAAATGGTAATCTTCCCCAGGCAATTGCTGAAGATGTATTTAGTGCTTCACCATTCGTCTGAGCTAAATATATATTTGCAGGAAAAACAGCTATTAATAATAATATTAATCCCCAGCCTGCTATAAACCTTGTCTTGTCAAACAAGAGCAATATGCCTAAAATAATTTCGAATGCGCCACTTACATAGACGAGTTCTTTGTGTAAGGATAAATAAGGAGGCATAATTTTCATATACCATGCAGGATGTGTAAAATGTTTTATTCCAGCCAAGATATAAAAGAGGCTCATTACATAAATAGTAATTAGTTTAAATGACATAGAAAATGATAATGCCCATTAATTCACCATGAAAGACTTTCCCCAGAGATATTCTTCTATAGCCCCTAAATGACTACGTAATAATAGTTTTAAAAAAAATACTATTTATAAGCAAGTTTACTATTGTGGGCTTTCAACTATAGTAAATGAATCAGAATAAAATTTATCCTTTTTTATTTTTCCAGAAACATAGGCTACCTTAACAGCACTACACATTCCTTCTTCAGAATGAGGGTCACCATGTTCATGGAGACTACTTCCTTTAACTGGATATACTGTATCTCCAATCTTTATGGTTAAGCTACATCCTTTACTTCCTTTATACGCAAAATTACACATACCGCATGACGTAATAGCAAAACCTTCTATTTCCCCAGACTCAGGTATTGTAGTTAATAGCGAATTTGATTTTTTTAAAGTAGAATGTTTTACCTTGACTTGGCAAGATCCACAGCTAGCAAAAACAAAACTTGTTACAGAAATTAATATCATTAAAGATAATAATATATTTTTGTTATTTAAAGTACCCATCATTTAACTCCAATAATTAATTATGCTAATTTACAAATATAAATTGTCTATTAAAGAGGCTTTCTATTTTATTGTTGAAGAGAGAAAAAAGTAATTATTATTTATAAATTGTTAATTATTTGGTGAAAACAGGTATTGGGAGTTGGGAATTTGGAATTGTGGGAAAAGAAACAATTGGTTCTATACTAAAAAAGGCCCTCAAGATGAGAGCCTTTCAATGTGCCGCAAGAGGGGGTCGAACCCCCACGCCGTAAAGCACTGGTTCCTAAGACCAGCGTGTCTACCAATTCCACCATTGCGGCAGGGTGGTAAATTTATATAATTATGATGTTTGGGACAAAGCCCGAATATGATTTTTCAACATTAAAGATTGAACAAAAACAGTGGTTGATAATCCCAGTACCGTAATCTTTTGCCATATTACATGAATCACCAAACCATTCCCCTCTTTTATAGGGGGACCCCAATTCAATAAATAGATATAATAACAGAGAATTGTCATAAAAACTGTATATATCCATACTGACTTTTTACTCAATCCCACTTCATTTTTCATGATGGCCACAGAATGAAGTAACATGACCACTAAAAATAGTTGGAATCCAAATCTTACCACAAACATGTGGGCATCAGGATAATAATTATGAGGCGTAAATCCAACGCCCATAAATGCCAGTCCGCATAAAATACCGGCTAATGAGCCTACTTGTGACAAAATTTTACTTAATTTACTTTTGTTTACAATGGCCGGCATGACTAAAAAGTACGCAATGAGCCCAGCACATACTAAGGTAGTTCCCATAACGAATAAGGTGGATGATAAAAAATTCTGTGCTCCAGAATAAGTAATGGTTCTACCCAAATCACTAAGAAAATTATGAGTAATGCTATACCCTACTGTAGTATCATCACGATGGGTTGAACCGGGGTAACAATAGACGGCTAACAATAATACCACAATAAACGCGTAATAGGCAGTCAATGCAATATTGATCAATTGCTTTATGGTTGTGGATGTAAAACTCCAACTGAACATTTAATTTACCTTCTATAAAATATGATTAATTTTCAGCCAAAATTACATTTAGTAACTGCACCACATCCAGAACATTCAACTGGCCATCACTATTTAAATCACCATTGTAAAACTGATTATCATCTGGAAATTGTTGTTGTAATACAAATTGAACCAAGATGACCACATCCAAAACATTGATTTCATCGTCATTATTTACATCTCCATTGGGGAGGCTGGACGATTCAAATGTATAGAATGGATTTACCACATTGGGATTCCCTGAATATCCTGAAGTGACCAATAAAAATTGAGACCCATTTGACGGTGGTGAAATCTGAAAAGAAGTCTCCTCGTTCTCAATTATTAAAGGGATGGATGATTCTAATGTATCTCCAGTAATAGTAAGGACGTTAGTGGTGAACACAATCGGATTCGGTGTAAAAATATTCAAAGTGGTATCCACAGATGGTAACTCCAAAATATATGTAGAGCCCCACTCTGTTCGGATGTTCAAAATTTCGTCTGTGAGGGGTGTGGTGGTAGATGTACAATATTGATTAGCCTCCTCAAAATATCGATTTGGCATGGCTCTCCCCCCTGTAAAATATCGCCAAATTCCATATTCAGTATAAGCCTCAGAAAGAGTAACATCTACATTTTCTAAACCCTCAACGGCATCACTATATACTCGAAACATATCTACACCTTCTGTGGTAGCAGTAAGTCCATAATCATCCCACAAGGTTTTTATAATTGATGAATCGCCATAAGCCTCCACCAAAAACTTTAACCAAAGTGCGCCTCGATATTGATACAAATCCGCACCTGAATTTAAATCATAATCAGGATAAGTAAGTGGTGTGGTCACATTGCAATTACCCAACATAGTCTGAAGGTGAACGGCGTTGGGGTACACTACATTTTCAATATATGATGCAGACTCTTCAAAAAACCACGCATTATATGAATATTCCCCAACTGAGCCTGTAGTAGATACGGCATAGGCTATTTGAATAGCATGATGCAACTCATGAGCGATGGCATAATATCCCCATGAAGGATAATTCTCATGCATATTCGCCATTGTGGATAAAAATATGTAACTTGTTCTCCCTGCGGTATAAGGCTCAATATTATGGATTCTATCCGGAATTGCAAATCCGGGACCATGCGGGGTAAGATAAATGTCATAGCGAGAATCCCCTCCAAAATTTATACAGTGATTTGCATCTAACTCATCCGTAATTGATTCATCGCAATCGGGGGGAGGTAAAGTCCAGCCTCTTTGTTGCAATATGATGGCTGAGTATTCAAATTCAATTAGTACCGATTCAGCATAAGTTACATTCGTTTGGGGATTCAACCACTCACCCTGATGATTAATTGAGTCATCTTCAGCAATCGTAAAATGGACTCTAAAATGTGTGCTGTCAATAACCTCATGTTGTGAAAATATAACCCGATTATAATCACGAGTATTCTCTAATATACATGATAATGGCAATCTCTCAGCCTGAATGAACTGTGCTGAAATCAAGATAATTATTGCTATTCTATACATCACGTCCCTAAAATTAAATTTACTAATTGAACAATATCTAACACGTTTAAAATTTCATCTCCATACAAATCACTGGCATAAAATTCACACTCATCGGGGATGCTACTCCCCAATATATAATTCATTAAATTTACAATATCCAATACATTGGTAACCGTGTCGTGGTTCACATCACCTACAGAATAATCCGTACAACTCCCAGATGTCAACTCATCCAAGACAGAATGCATCCACTCTGTATCAATTTCATTATTGGCATATTTGAGGATACCCGATTGGTCTACAATAAAATCTCGTGGATAGGGTGAGCCATCATTAGGAAGGTAATAGTCTTGATATGTATCACCACCTTGTACTCCACCCGAACTTCCTGGGTCAAATAAAATGGGAAATGTAAGGCTATTCTCCTCTACAAAATCATTAATTTGGTTTTGGTTGGATGTATTAATTATGCCTAACACAATCACTTCATCCTGTGGATAAGACTGCCAAATAGTGGTTTCCATGTCCGATAACTCCGGACTACAAACGGGTCAGTTTGGTGCAAAAAAGGCAATAACGATAATTTTGCCGAGTTCATCAGAAAGGCTGAACGAGCCGGTTCCATTGGCTACATAATCTAATTCAAAGTCAATGGCAAGCTCACCAATATTGGCACCATCTATATTGCCGTTAGTCTCACACATAACCAATGGCTCGTCTGCATCATTGGTATAAATTCGATATACCCCCGCAGAATTGAGTGAACTTGCATAATAAATAATCTCTACTATTTGACTCTCACCTGGTTGAAGTTGGCTTAGTTCATTTACAATTTCAAAATGGGGGTTGGTCGTATAATCATCCTCAATAATCAAAATAGAGCCACCATTATTTATAACTTCAAGAGATAATGAATATGAATCCCCATCATTCACAAAGGGATAGTTTAGCTCGAGAGTATTCAGGTCAATATCTGCACTCGCAATTTCACCAAACTCAAATGCTTGAACCGATGCCCATTCAGCTGAATAAATAAAATTATCTTTGGAGGCAATGGCCATAGTACGGTTACCCGTATTTTTGTACCCTACCCAATTCAGATTTGAACCATCCCATTCTAAAACATCCACATTATCCCAATCAGAAACCGCTAATTTACCATCAAATGGTGAAATTCGATTGGCCATCGTATTAGTGTCAAAATTATCTAAAAAAATAGGCAATTCAGAATTTGATAAATCATAAATATTCACGCCATCAGAACCAATGGCCACATACATGTATGAGTCAATTATGGCAATATCTTTTACAGAATTTGAGGTTTCAACCATATTAAGATAAGTGGGATTTTCAGTATTACTCACATCATAAATTTTTATATTTAGGTCATCTGCAATATAGGCATATCCATTTTGGAGGCGAACTCCCCAGGCATTTTCAGAAGGAATAGTAGATAGTAAATCTAGATTATTGGGGTTGGAAATATCGAAGAGGAGTACCCCATCTTCATGGGCGGCAACCGCAAGAAAGTTTCCATCAGCATCTAAATTTTCTAGAATAAGTCCGTTGGTACCATTCACACTCCCCAAATTCTGTGGATTTGAAGGATTAGAAATATTGACCACGTATAGTCCATTTGAAGCGGTGAAGTAAGCATAATCATTGATGGCTTCAACACAATTGGCTTTTGTGCCTTGGCCCAATGTGAAATGGTCTAAATGTACAAGTGAGCCATTTCCAGAAATATCATAAAACTCAATACCCTGAACCATGGCCGAAATGATTAGCGTATAATGATTAGCGTATTGTCATAAACTTCCGCATCCAAAATATGATTGGCTTGGGGGTCATGGTAATCCGTTAATGATAAATTCAGGGAAAAAACAACTGAACCCAACAAACCAACAATATATCCTCTTGATAACTCCATCTTCTCATCCTCTTACGAACCTGAATTTAACCCTTTTTTTGCCTAATCCAAAATGATTAGCATATCGGTATTTCAGCATCTTTTTTTCTTTTTTATTGAGAGAGTGATGGTGGTGGATTACAACCAATGCAACATCATATTGCCATTGTAAATCGGCCCGAACGGACTTTTCTTTTATAATGATTTCAGAGTTATGACCGTGATGATGGTAATGGACTGCGCATCCTGAAAAAAGAATGGCAGTGATTAAAATATATAACTTCAAAACAACCTCCTTATTTTTAGATATGACCTGAATGGAGGTTAAATGTTAACTATTTATTTTAGTCCGATTTCTTGGAGACGCTCAAAAAGGTAGGTCCCTGCAGTATGTTCCATTGACAAAACCACATCATCCTTAGGATGTAAAAATAGAGGCATGGACATTCGCGCCACATTTGATTTGTCACCTTCGGGATTTATCACACGATGGGTTGTAGAGGGAAAATAATTATTGGAGCACATTTGCAACATATCCCCAGTATTCACCGCAATACTTCCAGGGTCACATTGAATATCATGCCAGTTTCCATCCACATCTTGGGCCTGCAATCCTGACTCTGTGCCAGCACATAAAACGGTGATAAGATTGATATCCTCATGAGCGGCCGCCCGAACCGCATTGGGTTTTTCACTCCCAGAAATGGCGGGGTAATTGATAATACGCAATAAATTTTGAGGGCTATCTTCTATCATTTTTTCTAATGGTATAGAAAAATTTGATGAAATTTCTATGGGGACTTCTTTCTCAATCCATTTTAGTAACTGACAGGCTAAATCAACTAATTGACTATATAATTTTCGCGTCTTCGTTTCTAATAATTCTGGGCACCTCCCCCATGGGTAAATATGAAAAAACTCCTTTAAATCTTTCTCATCACTCCCTTTTGCGTTCTCACTTTTAAAAGGAAAATATCCATCTTGTTTTACGTTATGAAATAGATAATTATGTTTTTGAGTTGAAATAAAAAAATTACTCCACATTGAATACACCTCATTCACAAGATTCATATCAATGGGATGTTCATGTAATACTGCAAACCCCGTTTGTTGGAGGGATTTCACAAAGTGATGAGACGCATCAGATGATTGTAAATCTACTGAACGAACATGGAGAGAATCCATTATTGCTTATGAAAGTTCGTTAGAGAATTTATTATCGTAGATATCTAAAACTTCACGTGATAAATAGGGTGGATATTGACCGTTTCGTCGTGCTTTGATTTGATCACAAACTTTGTAAAAGTCAGTTTCTGTCTTGGCTTTATTTAACTTTGTAGTCTCTTCATCAGTTAGTTTCATTGGTTCTTGTGACATGGAATCTATCTCCTAAATTAGCTTATAATTTACACGTCTTTCATATTTGAAAAATAGTGATATGATGTGAAAAGTTATTAATTCCACCTCCATGATTGTCTTAAATTATCATACATTTAAAGGATGTAATTATGACATTATCAGAACAAATACAAGACGATATAAAATCAAACTCTGTCATTGTGTATATGAAGGGGACTAAGCTCATGCCCATGTGCGGATTTTCATCAACGATGGTGAATATTATGAATATGCATGGCGTTGAATACAAAGATGTAAATGTGTTGGAAGACCCTGAAATTAGAGTTCAGCTCTCCGCATTTTCAAATTGGCCTACGATTCCACAGCTTTTCGTAAATGGTGAACTTGTGGGTGGATGCGATATTGCTATTGAACTTCACAATAGTGGTGAATTAGAAAAAATATTTGCAAACGCAGGAAAGTAGAACGGTAAAAAATAGTTGTAAAAAAGCCCAGTAAAACTGGGCTTTTTTATTTCAAAATCGAAACGGCTTTTTCAATTCCCTGAATCAGAATATCAATTTCTTCGGTGGTATTATACACATAAAAACTGGCTCTGGCTGAAGAAGTGATTCCAAATTTAGTTAATAGAGGTTGGGCACAATGATGTCCCACCCGAATACAGATATGTTGTTGGTCTAAGAGCTGTGCTAAATCGTGTGGATGGATACCCTCAATATTAAAACTGAGCACTGGACCTCTATCTTGGGCATGGCCATAAATGGTAACATTATCGATTTGAGATATTCTTTCGAGGGCATATTCTTTCAGTAATTCACCATGTTGATAAATAGTATTTAATCCAATTTTATTAATATAATCAATGGCTGAACCCAGGCCAATCACTTGTGCAATATTGGGTGTTCCCGCTTCAAACTTCCACGGTAGTTCATTAAATGAAACTGCATCCATAGATACATCTTTAATCATTTCACCGCCCCCCAGGAATGGATCCATCTCATTCAGTACTTCTTGCTTACCGTATAACACACCAACCCCTGTCGGACCCATCATTTTATGACCTGAAAATGTGAAAAAGTCACAGTCCATATCTTGTACATCGATGGGTAAATGAGGTGTACTTTGGGCCCCATCCACCAATACTTTTGCACCCACTTCATGAGCACGGGAAATTATCGTTTCAACCGGATTCAATGTTCCCAACACATTAGATTGATGAATCACCGCCACCAATTTTGTATTCTTATTGATGTACTGAAGGGGATTTTCTAACTCACCATCTTCATTTACAGGAATATATTTTAAGGTTGCACCTGTAAATTTGGCCACCAATTGCCAAGGTACATTATTGCTGTGGTGCTCCATTTCAGTAATGAGAATTTCATCACCAGACTTTAGAAATTTTCGGCCCCAACTGTATGCAACCAAATTAATGGATTCCGTGGTGCCTTTTGTGAAAATGATTTCAGTTCTATCTTCAGCATTAATAAATGAGGTTACTCTATCACGTACCGCTTCAAACTCTAATGTGGCCTTTTCTGCAATATGATAAATTCCTCGATGGATATTTGCATTATATTCTGAGTAATATTCGGAAAGTACATCTATAACAACTTGAGGTTTTTGTGTGGTGGCAGCACTATCTAAATAGACTAATGGTTTGCCATCAAATGTTTGATTTATTAGAGGAAAATCTTTACGAATATCCACAGAGGTTAAAGCATTCCCATTTGCAAACGGGCTTCATCGGTCATCATGTCACGGTCCCATTGTGGTTCCCAAACAAGGTTCACATTTACATCCAAAACACCGGGTACGGTTCGTACTTTATTTTGCGCATCCTGAGCAATCATGGGACCCATTCCACAGCCTGGTGCGGTGAGGGTCATTTTGATATTTACAAAACTACCCCCCGTTGCCATATGCTCAATATTCATATCGTAAATCAAACCTAAATCCACAATATTCACTGGAATTTCTGGGTCAAAAACAGTCTTTAATTGATCCCAAACTAAATCCTTTTCTACTGGAATAGATAAGTCAACTTTGGATTCATCAACCTCATAAACAACAGGCTCTAGGCCAATTGCATCGGCATCTTGCCCTGAAATTTTAACCAAATTTCCATTTACAAATAAGGTGTAATCACCCCCCAGCGCTTGTGTGATTCTAACTCGTGTACCTTTGATGAGCTTGATTTCTTCACCCGCCGGGATTAAAGTTGCATCACAATCTCGAGTTACCGTTATGATTTCATTTTGCATTTTCTAATTCCTGAATTTCTTGATGAATTTTATTAATGGCGGAAATGAATCCGTTTGTTCGTTGACTGGTGATGCTTCGATTTAATCCAATATTTCCCAAAATATCTTTCGCCTCTACAGATAAGACTTCTTCTGCGGTCCGTCCATCCAATAATTTTTCAAGGATGTTGAGGAGTCCTCGCACTATGAATGCATCTGAATCAGTTCGGACTAAAAAAGTATTATCATTATTTTGAGTACATTTCACCCATGCTTGTGAAGTACAACCCGTTATTTTTGTATTTTCATTCCTATCAATCTCATCCAATCCCTTTGAACTCTTTCCCACATCGATAATTTGAGCGAACTTGTCCATAGGGTCGTCAAAAAATGAGAATAACTCTTTAAATTCTGCTAATTGATCGTCAATTGAGGGCATATTTATTATTAGGCTATCCATGTATTCATTTTTTTATCTATATAATTTTTAATGGGCTCAAATTTAATTTTCTCCATCACCTCAATCACAAATCCTGAAACGAGTAAAACAAAGGCTTCATTTTTCGGAATCCCCCGAGATTGAAAATAAAATAAGGCATCATCATCTAATTGACCCGTAGTGGAGCCATGACTACATTTTACATCATCCGCATATATTTCTAATTGAGGGTTAGAATTCATTTTAGCTGATTTTGACAGTAGTAAATTTTTATTTGATTGATGAGCTACAATCTTTTGGGCATCCTTTTGAACCACCGTACGCCCATTAAATACCCCTGTAGATTTATCAAATAGTACTGATTTTACAATTTGTGAACTATCAGTATGGGGGCAATTATGATTCACAACAATATTATTATCAAGATGCTGAGTCCCCCTAGAAAGAGAGAGGCAATTAATTCTACATTCTGAATTTTCGCCATTTAAATCCACATAGATATTGTTTCTTGAAAATTTTCCCCCATCCTCATATTGATAAAAATTATATTGACTATCTTCAAATTGTTCTACATGGAGGTTGGCCATATGATGTGTATTTTCAGAACTTGATTGAATCCGAATATGCTCAACTTCCGAATTTTTCTCAATTGTAATATACACAGCTTCATTTTGAAATAGTGATGTTGCATTTCCCACATATTCTTCAATAAAAGTAAGCAAACTACCCGATTCAATATCAATATGTAGTCGAGGATTTACCATAATTGAACTATCTCCATCAGAGATAAATAATATTCTAACGGGAGTTCCTACAATAGTATTTTTACCAACAATCAGGCAAACTCCACTATCCATAAATGCTGTATTTAATAAGTCAAATGGTGATTTTTCAGAATGATTTAATTGATTATTTTTTAGCTCATTATACTCAGAACCAGTTAACAACTGAACACCTTCAGGAACACTTGAAATATCTTGTTGAAAATGACCATTGTAAATCACAATGGTTTGTAGGTCTTCAATTTTATAATTAGAAATATCAGGAGTTTTCTGGGGCGCATCCTTAACTTCAGAAATTAAATAATGATTCTCTTTTAATGCTGATAAATTAGTAAAACGCCAATTCTCCCACTTTTGAGTTGGGAATCCTATTGCTTCAAATTTTGAAAATGCATCTTTTCGTACCGGGTGTAATTCTGGTGAAAAATACTTTCTATCTAATAACTTTTGAAACTCATTTTGGAAATTAGTAAGGCTCATTTTAAATCCAACTATAGCCTTTTTCTTCTAATTCATGGGCTAATTCTTTTGGGCCTGATTTTACAATTTTACCATTCATCAATACGTGAATAAAATCGGGCTTCATATAGTTTAGCATGCGTTGATAATGGGTAATCAAAATGAAAGCTCTATCGTTATTTCGATAATTATTAATACCTTCTGCGACAATACGTAATGCATCAATATCTAAACCTGAATCAGTTTCATCTAAAATTGCAAGTTTAGGTTCAAGGGAAATCATTTGCAGGATTTCATTTCGTTTTTTTTCACCGCCAGAAAAACCTTCATTTACAGGTCGATGAATGAAACTATCATCAAGTTCAACTACTTTCAGTTTTTCACGAATCATTTTTAAAAAGGTCACCGCGTCCAACTCATCATCCCCACGATACTTTCGTACAGCATTTACAGCTGCTTTCAAGAAATACATATTATTAACGCCGGGTATGGCAACAGGATATTGAAAGGATAAAAACATTCCCTCACCTGCACGGTTTTCAGGGAGCATATCTACCAATGAGTTTCCACTAAATTCCATTTTACCTTGTGTAACTTCAAATTTATCACGACCGGCTAATACATTTGCCAGTGTACTTTTACCGGCACCATTTGGTCCCATAATTACATGGAGCTCTCCCGGTTTTACCGAAAGGTTTACTCCCTTTAATATTTCTTTGCCCTCAACTTGAGCATGTAAATTTTTAATTTTTAGCATTATCCTACACTTCCTTCTAATGTAACTTCCATCAGTTTTTGAGCCTCAACAGCAAATTCCATGGGCAATTCTTTGAAGACTTCTTTACAAAATCCATTCACAATCATAGAAACTGCATTTTCAGTAGAGAGCCCTCGAGAATTACAGTAAAAGAGCTGATCTTCTCCAATATTGGAAGTAGTTGCTTCGTGTTCCATTTGTGCCGTTGAATTTCTAACATCAATATATGGGAATGTATGTGCTCCACATTTATCACCAATTAAGATAGAGTCACATTGCGAAAAATTTCGAGAGTTTTCAGCATTCTTCATAATTTTTACTTCACCACGATAGGTTTGCTGACCATGCCCTGCAGAGATTCCTTTTGAGATAATGGTACTTTTGGTATTCTTCCCAATATGAATCATCTTCGTACCCGTATCTGCTTGTTGATAATTATTTGTAACGGCCACAGAATAAAACTCTCCTATACTGTTTTCACCTTGGAGAATACAACTTGGATACTTCCATGTTACCGCTGAACCCGTTTCAACTTGGGTCCATGAAATTTTAGAGTTTTCTCCACGACAGGCACCTCGTTTTGTCACAAAATTATAGATTCCACCCTTACCATTTTTATCCCCTGGATACCAATTTTGAACTGTAGAATATTTAATTTCAGCATTGTCTAATGTGATTAATTCAACCACTGCCGCATGGAGCTGATTCTCATCTCGCATGGGTGCAGTACAGCCTTCTAAATAGCTCACATAAGAGCCTTCTTCAGCCACAATAAGTGTGCGTTCAAACTGACCTGTGTTTGATGCATTTATTCTGAAATAAGTGGAGAGTTCCATGGGGCATCGTGTATTTTTGGGGATGTACACAAATGATCCATCGCTAAATACCGCTGCATTTAATGCTGCATAAAAGTTATCGGTATGCGGTACAACGGAGCCTAAATATTGTTTCACCAATTCAGGGTAATCTTTAACCGCTTCAGAAAAGGAACAAAAAATTACGCCTGCTTTTGCCAAATCTTCTCTAAAAGTTGTGGCAATTGAGACCGAATCAAAAACCGCATCTACTGCCACATTTGCTAGCATTTTTTGTTCGTCGAGTGGAATTCCAAGTTTGTTATAGGTATCCAATATTTCAGGATCCACTTCATCTAAACTATCTAATTTCTTCTTGGGTTTTGGTGCAGCATAATAACTTATAGATTGGAAATCAATTTCAGGATAATCCACTAATGCCCATGTGGGTTCAGTTAAAGTTTTCCAATGACTAAAGGCTTTTAGGCGATAATCTAATAGCCATTCTGGTTCGCCCTTTTTTTCTGAAATGAATCGAACTGTATTCTCATCTAAACCTGGAGGTAATTTTTCTTGTTCAACATCAGTTACAAAACCATACTTATAGTCTTGACTGACAGCATCATCTATTATTTTTTGTTCGTCTGTTTTCAATTCATAGCTATTCGCGATTAGCTTTTAGCAATTAGCGAATCCTTAATTTTAGCAATCAATCCATTTAACATTTTCTGCCCCTCAGTAAGATTCCAAAAAATTGGTTGCATTTCATTGGCTTTTGCCAAACGAGTATTAACAGTAATCTGAATTAATGTCTCTATTTCAAATGCCGATCCCAAGGAAATTTCTAAAAATCTTTTGAAATCTTTTTCACTGGTTCTACTACATCCCTCAGCAATATTAGCAGGAATAGAAACACTTGCTCTTTGAATTTGACTTATCAACCCAAATCTTTCAGAGAAAGGTAATGTTTTTGTGAAATCATATGTAGAATTAACAATATCCATACCTAACTGCCATACTTTAAATTCTTTATATTTTCTCATTCCAGGAACTCCAATTATTTTTTATGAAGGCTAAAAGCTAATAGCTAAAGGCTATATTTACACTGAAAAACTAGTTCCACACCCACAGGTGCGTTCAGCATTTGGATTATTAATCTGGAATCCACCTGAGAGCATATCATCAGAAAAATCTACTTCAGTACCCTTTAAATACAACCATGATTTCAAGTCACAATAAACTTTTATTCCATTTGAATCATAGACTTTATCGAACTCACCTTGCTTATTATCGAAGCTCATATTGTAAGTCATTCCAGAGCATCCACCGCCTACAACCGAAACACGCAGACCATAGCCCACTTTTCCTTCGCCTTCTAATATTACTTTTACACGATTTGCTGCCTTTATAGAAACCGATATTTCTTCATTTGTAATTGGTGTTTGAATTGTGTCAGTCATGGTATACCTCTATTGTGTAATTTCACTGAGTGAAATATTGCTAAACATAGTTTTTAAATTTTTATTTATGATTTTTATGGGTTGACGGATATTGCAAACATCCATGAGAGAACAATCAGAATCGGTGGTACACTCTACAAGGCCCTGTGGACCTTCCATCTTCTCAATAAAATCTAAAAAGCTTAGATTGTCTAAAGATTCAATTACTTTATACCCACCATGAGGACCTTGAACTGCATGAACGATTTCTAACTTTGCAAGTTGCTGTAATGTTTTTGCTAAAATTTCTTGGGGAATAGCAAATTTTACAGCAATCTCTTTTGTCGTGCTGAGTTCATTCTCTTCCTTATGTTGCATATGACTTAAGGCGATGAGAGAATATTCTAATTTTCGTGTTAATTTTAACATGATATTTTTACTACTTTACAGTTGAGGAAATTTACAGATAGGATATTTATGAGTACAAGAACTAAATACGACTAAAAATATCGGGTATATCTTTTATAGAAGGGCTAAACCTCTTTTTATGACCGTGCCTAAATCAGA
>JABHHG010000032.1 GCA_018671635.1 Fidelibacterota bacterium
ATTTGTTGGCATCTCCAAATATTACCAGCAAACGATATGTGTATAGTCAATATGATTCTACCGTTCGCTCAAATACCATGGAGGGTCCTGGTGGTGACGCTGCAGTAATTCGCCTTAAAGATTCTAAAAAGGGATTGGCCATGAGCACAGATTGCAATGGTCGGTATGTATATTTGAATCCAAGAATGGGTGCAAAAATTGCAGTGGCTGAAGCGGCTCGAAATGTAGTCTGTGGAGGTGGTGAGCCATTGGCCATTACTAATTGTTTGAATTTTGGAAACCCAAATGACCCTGAAGTATATTGGCAATTTAAAGAAGCGGTTACGGGAATGGGTGAGATGTGTCGTCAACTTAACACACCGGTTACGGGTGGAAATGTGAGTTTCTACAATGAAACGGTAGATAGTGCCGTATATCCAACGCCTGTAATAGGTATGGTGGGTGTGTTGGATAATCTGGATCAATGCACATCTTCTGAGTTTAAGGATGCTGGTGATTTTATCGTAACACTTGGTGCATTGAACGGATGTGTAGGTGGCTCTGAATATTTGAAATCTGAGCATGGAAAAGTTGAGGGTCCAATACCTCCACTAAATGAAGAATTGGAAATGGGCGTTCAGGAACTTTGCTTAGAGGCCATTAAAAAGGGTATCGTAAAATCTGCACATGATTTATCTGACGGTGGACTTGCAGTAAATATCGCTGAATCTATTATTAGTGCAAAATCTGGGTTGGGCGCTAAATTAGATATTGACAGAAAATTACGGGATGATGAATTGTTGTTTGGTGAATGTCAAAGTGTAATTATTGTGAGTTTAAATGAAGATCAATTGTACGAGCTTATTTTATTGGCACAAGGCATGGATGTTCATACCCAGGCGATTGGACGCGTAACGGATTCAGGTCGATTAGTAATCAATGATTTAATAGATGTTTCTCGAAATGAAATTGAACTTGTGTATAATAACACTTTAGTGAGTATCCTCTCAAACTAATGAGTCGCTGTAAAATATTTTTTAATAGTTCACCAAAGCCTACAATTGGCGTTGAGGTTGAACTTCAGATTTTGGATAATGAGACCTTTGAATTAGCATCTGGTGCAGGTGACATCCTCTCTGAATTTCAAGATAACCTTCATGTGAAGGAAGAATTGTTAGACTCAATTATTGAAATAAACACCGGCGTATGTAAGAATGTGAGTGAGGTTATTTCTGACTTGACTGAGTATATTCAAAAGGCGAGTATTGTGGCTGAGAAGAAAGGGTATTCTCTCGCATCCATTGCCACCCATCCATTTTCAAAATGGAAAGATCAGTCTGTTACTAAAAGTGAGCGATATTTACATTTTTTAGATCGGATGCAATGGCCCTTACGACGTCTATTAATTACGGGTGTACATGTTCATGTAGGGGTTGAATCTGGAGAAAAGGCAATCGCCATTTGTAATGGACTCACAAGATATATTCCCATGATGATTGGTTTGTCTGCAAATTCCCCATTTTTTGGCGGTGAGCAAACCGGCTTGGCCTCAACACGAACCAAAATTTTTGAAGGTTTACCCACTGCTGGACTACCTCCATTGCTCAAAAATTACAGTGAATTTCAAAAATTCATGCGCACCCTTCAAAAAGCTAAATCTATAGATTCAATTCGAGAAGTGTGGTGGGATGTTCGTCCGCACCCCGGATTTGGAACGGTGGAAATTCGCGTATTTGATTCGGTACCATCAATACCTGAAATGGCGAATTTAGCCGCACTTACCCAATGTTTGGTGGTGGCAATTTCAGAGCATTATGATGAAGGCTCACAGCCGCCCTTATTGGATTCGTGGGTGCTTCGTGAGAATAAATGGCGTTCCACACGTTATGGACTTGATGCCGATTTAATTATTGATGAAATGGGACATCAGCAATCATTGAAGTCATTTATTTTTGAGACACTTGATAAGCTCATGCCAATCGCCAAGACATTAGAATGTGAATCTCAGTTGAACGCACTTGCTGAAATCGCAGAAAATAATACTGCACCATATCAACGTCAAATTAGAGCCTATGAACAAAACAAAGATTTTACTGATATTATGAAAAATGCAATAGTCGAATTAAAATCAGGATTTGAAGTATATGCTTAATTATTGGCTTTCGAAAAATAAAAATGAAATTATTGAGCTCCGTCATTGGTTGCATGCGCATCCTGAGATTGGTTTTGATGAGTTGGAAACGGCGGCACATCTAAAAGAATTACTTGAATCTGCTGGCTATGAAATTAACCAAACATCTGAAATGAAAACGGGATTTACATGTGAATATGGTTCAGGTGATGGCAATGTGTTAGGCATCCGTTGTGATATGGATGGTCTATTGGTGCAAGAAGTTTCAGAAGCAAATTATCGTTCTAAAAATGATGCTGTAATGCACGCCTGTGGGCATGATGCCCACATGACTATCGTTACCAGTTTAGCATTATATGTTATGGATACTCAACCTGAAATTAGCGGTAAAATTAGATTTATTTTTCAACCCGCTGAAGAGCAAGCTCCAGGTGGAGCTATTGCCATGATCGATGGCGGTGCAATTGATGGAGTAGATCATATTATAGGTGGGCATGTACTACCTAAATTGACATCTGATAAAATTGGCCTTAAGCATGGACCCATGGCGGCAACCGTTGAAATGATTGAAATTGAGTTAAGTGGACCAGGTGGACATACATCGCGACCTGCTGAATCCGTAGATTTGATTTGGGCCATGTCACATTTAATTCTTTCCCTGGAAGAATCGATTCGCCATCATTTAGACCAACAAGACCCGGTAGTATTGGCATTTGGAAAAGTAGAAGGGGGGCACACATTCAATGTGTTGCCTGATAAAATCCTGCTGAATGGAACGCTTCGATATTTAAATACTGACTTAAAAGATAGACTACATGATCTTTTTGATGAAACGGTAAAGGGTGTTGAGCGAATGACAGATGCAAAAATTTCATGGTCAATACCATATACATCACCCGGTGTATTTAATGATAAATCAGTAACTGATATTTTAATTCAAGCAGCTGAGCAATCCATTGGGATTGATAATATCGAATTCATGAAAGATTCCAGTATGGGAGGTGAAGATTTCGCCTACTATCTGGAGCATATCCCCGGTTCATATTATCGTATCGGTTGTTTTGATGGGAGCTCAACGGATGTGCATACTCCAACTTTTGATATTGATGATGCATGTGTTCCTACTGCGGTTAAAGTGCTGGAAAAAACGATTGAAATATACTTCAAGAAAGTGGCTGAGTGAAAAACCCTAAAATACGTAATTTTTGTATCATTGCTCATATTGATCACGGAAAGTCAACTTTAGCTGACCGTTTACTTGAATCTACGGGGACGCTTACCAAACAACAAATGCAGAGTCAAGTTTTAGATGACATGGACTTGGAGCGTGAACGTGGCATCACTATAAAATCCCACCCCATCCAAATGGAGTACACCCATACCAATGGCGATGAGTATATTTTTAATCTCATAGACACTCCCGGGCATGTGGATTTCACCTACGAAGTATCTCGAAGTTTAGCCGCCTGTGAGGGCGCATTACTTTTAGTAGATGCTGCCCAAGGAGTTGAAGCTCAAACCGTTTCCAATGCCTATCTGGCTATTGATGCTGATTTGGAAATTATTCCGGTGATTAATAAAATTGACATGCCAAATGCTGACCCTGATTCTGCAGCAGAACAACTCATTGAATTACTGGGTTGCGATGAAGAACAAATTGTTCAGATCAGTGCAAAACAAGGCATTAACATTCAAGGTATTTTTGATGCTGTTGTTGATTTTGTACCGCCTCCACGCGAGTCGATTACGGAGAAAACACGTGCCTTAATATTTGATTCAACTTTCGATCAATTTAGGGGTGTGGT
The DNA here is from genome assembly GCA_018671635.1 of Fidelibacterota bacterium. Lineage (GTDB taxonomy): Bacteria > Fidelibacterota > Marinisomatia > SCGC-AAA003-L08 > D37C17 > JABHHG01. The sequence goes on from JABHHG010000032.1 coordinate 3,916, forward strand.
TCCATACGTTCGGGTTTTTGATGGATTTCTTGAAAAGGGAATGACGGCTGAATATTTTGCCAAACCCGGTAAGCATGAAATTGTTGAGGTGGGCATCCTCAAATTAAAGAAGCAGCCAGTAGAAAGATTAGATGCGGGGCAAGTGGGGTATGTAGTCATCAATCTTAAAGAAGTTTCTGAGATTAATGTGGGTGATACCATGACGGTGAAAGAAAATAAGGCAGACGAAGCATTGCCAGGATATCAGCCCATTAAGCCCATGGTGTTTAGTGGACTTTATCCAATCGATTCACGTGATTATGAAGATCTTCGGGTGAGCCTTGAGAAATTAAAATTGAATGACGCTGCCCTCTCATTTGAGCCAAATACCTCAACTGCATTGGGATTTGGATTTCGATGTGGATTTTTAGGCCCACTTCATATGGAGATTGTTCAAGAGCGCTTGGAACGTGAATTCAATATGAATATGATTACCACCTCTCCAAACGTGAGCTATAAAGTGGATATGCGAAATGGTGATGAAATTGCCGTTGAAAATCCTTCAGACATGCCCGTTTCAGGTGATATTGAAACGATTTGGGAGCCCTATATTCGTGCAGAAATAATTACACCGGCTGAATATATTGGCATCATTATGAAACTTTGTATTGCACGTCGTGGAACTTATGAATCTACAACATACTTAACGCAGAGTAAAGTTCAGCTTCATTTCCTTATGCCATTGGGTGAAGTTATCTATGAGTTCTTTGAAAAACTAAAATCTACTACGCGAGGATATGCATCTTTTGACTATGAGATAGTTGATAATCGGCCAGGTGCCTTGCAAAAATTAGACATTCGAATTGCAGGTGAAATTATAGATGCACTCAGTATTATTGTGCATAAAGATAATGCGTATAAGCAAGGTTCAAGATTATGTAAGCGACTGAAAAAAGAGATACATCGTCAACAGTTTGAAATTGCGATTCAATCTGCCATTGGGGCAAAAATTATATCTCGCGAAACCGTAAAGGCTTTACGTAAAAATGTGACTGCAAAATGTTATGGCGGTGATATTTCAAGAAAAAGAAAACTTCTTGAGAAGCAAAAAGCAGGTAAGAAACGAATGAAACAGATTGGCTCTGTTGAACTTCCCCAAGAGGCATTCTTGGCGGTATTAAAAATTGATGATGAGTAATCTAGATATTCCTCAAACTTACTTTTCAGCCTCACGGAATTTATTGTATAGCTTAGTCGTCATTTTCCCCATGCTTTTTTTGTATGAGTTATTAGGATTTATAAATAATTTTGATACAAATTATCAAATTAGAAATGGTGCTGATGCTCTGATTCGTCAAGTTTTTACTATTTTTGGACCCAATTCTGAGTTGCTATATGGGCTATCATTATTTTTAATTTTTTGCGCGGTAGGATATAAATATCGACACACTTTACTTAATGATGAGATTAATATAAAATTTTTGGTATTGATGATTATTGAAAGTTTATTCTGGTGTAGTGGACTACTAATTATTATGAAAGGTGTGAGTACATTGTTTTTGGCAACTCCAATTTCAGTTGACCTTCTTGAGCAATTTTATTTATCTGTGGGAGCAGGGATTTGGGAGGAATTAATTTTCAGATTAGGCTTGATTACTGTACTAGCATATTTAATGAGTTCAATTTTTAGATATGGAAAAACTTTTTCATTATTGGTTTCGTTGATTTTTTCTGGCGTTATATTTTCCATTTTCCATTATATCGGAGCATATGGAGATATTTTTACATGGCATACATTCATCCTTCGAGCGTTTGCAGGTGTATTTTTAGGTGCAGTATTTTTATTTCGTGGTTTGGGTATATCGGTTTATACTCATATTTTTTATGATATGGTTTTAGTCAGTATTCCCGTAATGGGTTTAACTTCATAGATAAGGGCATTTATGTATCCTGAGATTTTAAGAATTGGTGATTTTGTTATATCCTCTTATGGATTAATGATGGTGATTGCATTTTTGACAGGTAATTATCTTCTTCGTAAAGATATGGTGACATTAGGTAAAAACCCCGAAATGGCTGACGACCTTACATTCCAAGCAGCTTTAGGTGGAATCCTCGGTGCTAAAATTTACTATCTCATTGAAAATATTCCAGGTGGTCGTGCATGGGAAAATCTTTCAGGATTAGGAGATGTGGTTTCTGGAATTTTTACGTTGAATGCATCGCTGATTGCTGGCGGAATACAGAACTTTGGTTCGGGTATGGTATTTTTAGGTGGATTTATTGGCGGCATGATTGCGGTTACACGATATGCAAAAAAACATGACATCACTTTTTTCACCGTAGCTGATTGGACTGCACCCTATGTTGTGCTCGGACATGGAATCGGTCGAATCGGGTGTTTTTTAGTGGGTGATGATTATGGTCGCCCAACAGAATTGCCCTGGGCAGTGGCATTTCCAAATGGGCTACCTGTTTCTAATGTGGGTAATTTACGTTATATGGGTGTTGAGCTTGACGCCTCATTGCCATACAGTCAAGTTTTAGCATGCCACCCGACTCAACTATATGAAATGACGGCCTATTTTGCCATATTTGCCTATTTAAGATGGGTGGTGAAAAAGGATCAGCAATACAGTGGGCAAATCATTTTTGAGTATTTATTTTTAGCTGGATTCGCACGTTTTGTAGTTGAGTTTATTCGATTGAATCCCACTTATATAATTGGTCTTTCTGGTGCACAATTTATATCCATTGGAATGATGATAATTGGCATGTTTTTTATGTGGAAGAATCGTAAAGACTCTGGGATCACCCACTAATTGAATTCAAAAAAAATTATTAAAATTTTAAAGCAACAACATCCTCGTGGTTATCGTAAGCGAGAATTATTTGCTACATTCAACCTTCCTAAAAAAGAATATATTAAGTTCAGAAAAACCCTAAAGGGTCTTATTAGTAGAGGTGAAATTATAAAGGGTGAGGGTGGTCGCTTAACCATTCCTGATGAAAATTCTATGTTCACGGGAATATTGTCTATTTCTAAAATCAAAAATGGTTATATTCCTCATGAAAATTTTGGAAATGTTGATGTTGGGGGTGGGTTTCTAAATGGCGCATTAGCAGGTGATACTGTAAATGTGCAGATATTGTCTAATTACAAAAACCGTCCACAGGGACGCATTGTAGATATTCTTAAGTATAATACAAAATTAGTTCATGGCACCGTGTTTTTTCGTAGAGGTCGCCATTATTTAGAAACGCATAAATTTATTTCTCCTCGGCCAATTGTTGTTAATATGCCACATGGAAAAAAGTTTTCTCCTGATACCATTATTGAAGCTGAAATAATTGATCGTGGACGTCCAAGTCACCCCGTATTTTCAAAGTTTGTAAAAGATATTGGCAGTTTATCAAATCCAAATACAGATTATTCTCATATTGTTGATAAGTTCTCTTTGAGAGATGAATTTCCTGCACAATGTCTTCTTGAAGCTGAAGAATTAGAAAAAAACACCGATTTTAATAACTTCGAAAATCGTAAAGATTTTACAAAATTAGATACGGTAACTATCGACCCTGATTCTGCTAGAGATTATGATGACGCATTGTCATTAAAGAACAATAAAGATGGCAGTATAACTGTATTTGTACATATCGCAGATGTATCTCATTTTGTAAAAGTCAATTCTGCCATTGATAAAGAGGCGAAATTACGTGGCACGAGTGTTTATTTTGTAGATCAAAACATACCCATGATTCCCCCTACACTTACCTCAAATCTATGCTCTTTGTTGCCTGAAAAAAATAGATTCACATTAACTGCCATTATTGATCTTGACCAAAATTTAAATGTGACTCATTTGGATGTAAAAAAGGGAGTTATAAATAGCAATATCCGATTAACCTATACTGATGCACAAGCTATACTTGATAATGGAGAGGGTGAAAATTTTACGCTCCTAAATGATTTGCGAATAATTTCAGCAAAGTTAAGAAAGAACAGATTTAATTCGGGTAGTTTAAATATTGAAATTCCTGAAGCTGAGTTCACTATGGGGAATGATGGTGTACCTTCAAAAATTTCTGTGAAAAAGCATCTTAAAACCCATGAGTTAGTTGAAGACTTTATGTTGTTAGCAAATAGAGTTATTGCACAAAAATTTTCTGAGAACGATAAATCATTAATGTTTAGAAATCATGGTAAACCAGAAATAGAAAGGTTAATTGCCTTAAATGGACTTCTCGCCCAATTGGGTGATTATAAACCCTTAAGTATTACGCAAGCTATTAATGCATCCGAATTTCAGAGAGTATTAGATAAAGTTGCAGATTCTGAAGCTCGACACATGATCGAAATTCAATTATTACGCACCATGCCAAAAGCTGATTACTCACTTATAAACAAAGGACATTTTGGCCTAAATTTTGAGCATTATTGCCATTTCACCTCCCCAATAAGAAGATATCCCGATATAATGGTACATCGTGTATTAAGTGATATTCAAGATGAAGATGCTGGAAAAATTGCATCCTCTAGTACTCAATCTGAAATTACTGCCATGAAAGCAGAACGTGAATACAATAAAATTAAGCAATTGCGGTATTTACAAGAACTCCCCCCCCAAATATATAGCGGTATCGTAAATGGGATGACCCAACGGGGACTTTTTATTATGCTTGAAGATATTCTTGTGGATGGGTTTGTCCGTGCTGAATGGATGAAAGATGACTATTATTATTTTGATGAAAATAGATATGTTTTTATCGGACGTCGTTACAAAACAACATATAGAGTTGGGCAAAAAGTGCAAGTTGAAATCAAGAAAATTTCAGTTATAAAGCAAAAATTAGATTTACAATTAGTCGATTAATGGAAACCCCATTATGTATTATTTGTGGCTCAAATATGAGCACTCCATTTATTCAAATTACAGATAGATTTGGAGATGAATCCTTCCAAATTGTAAATTGTGAATGCGGATTTAAATATTTATCTCCACGCCCTGAACTCAATGAAATATCATCCTATTATGAAGATGGCAACTATGATCCCCATCGCACATACAATAAATCATTTTTTGAAAAAGTTTATGGTTGGGTTCAGAAAAAAGCCCTTAAATGGAAGTTTACTTATATTTCTAAATTTGTAACCTCTGGGAGCCTTCTTGATATTGGAGGGGGTAGTGGTGAATTCTGTGCATACTTCAAATCCAAGGGATGGACTACAGTCCTGCAAGATAGTAGTGAGAAGGCTCGAAAAAATGCAAATTCAGCTGATATCACCGCCTATGGGTTATTGTCAGATATCAATAATGAGAAGTTCAATTTGATTACTATGTGGCATTCATTGGAGCATATCCACAATATTAGTGACCTATTTGCAAACATTGACAGATTAATAAATATTGATGGTACTTTAGTAGTCGCCGTGCCCAATGCAAATGCTCCCGAAAGATTTTTTTTAAAAGAAAACTGGGCACCATGGGATGCTCCACGTCATTTATACCATTTTAGTTTTTGTCAAATTGATAGACTACTACTGAAATACGGCTGGAAAATTCAATCTTCAAAAACAATGGTTCAAGATACCCCATATAATATTCTCCTAAGTTTGAAATCTAATTCTCCATTACAATTAATTTTTGGCGGATTTATACTCCTTTATTCGCTCATTAAGTCTGCAGTTTTCGGCGTAAGTTCATCATCATCATTTATGTTAATATGCAAAAGAATATAATATTCATTACTATTTTACTATTTTTGGGATGTTCAACATTACCTCGATCTCAAGGTGAAGATAATCAAGTCGTAATTTTTGCGTCACCAGAAGATAAGTTGCAAATCCAGCCTTTTATGGATATGGTTTTTGAAAAGGTTATTCGTACTCCTCAACGTGAGCCCGATATCAATATCACTTGGCAGGATCCATGGGAGATCGAGCAATATAAATATCGCCCCAATTTAATAATAATCTCATTAGATCATCCTTCTGATTCCACTGGGGATAGATTGCTTCATCGTTTTGAAGCTAAGCAAAGTCAGATTGAAAATATATTTATTGCTGAGGATGTATTTGCACAAAATCAACAAGTCGTTAGCATTCATGCCCAAGATGCAATTCATTTTCAACAAATTATGGATGAAAATGGACCATGGTTGAAAGATGAAATAAACCGATCAATTAATAAAAATGTGTGGTCACATATACAGGAAAAAGGTGAGAACATAGCACTTCAAGATTCTCTCCATAATCAGTTTAATATTTCTGCGTTTATCCAAGAAGATTATAAGCTCATTTCCCAATTTAATAATTTTTTATGGGTTGGGAGGGGTTATCCTTATCGTTGGATAACATTTACATCCATAATGGAGAGTGACTTTTCTACCGTTAAAAATGCATGGAAAAGCATATCTGCAAGTTATAAGTCAACAATGCCTGATATTAATTTGATTAATATTTTAAGGTCAGAAGAGATAATTTTGGTGAATGATCAAAAAATTAGAATCATGCGTGGGGTATATGAACATTTGGAAAGTAATACGGGAGGACCATTCGTTATCTATCTATTTGATGGTCATGTTGAAAATGAAGTAATTTTAGTAGGTGGATTTGTAAATAATCCGGGACGTGAAAAAGCATCATTGCTTCGGCAATTAGAATTAACTATACAGAAAATTAAATTTAATCGAGGGAATAATGAATAAAAAAGTAGCTATACTTATTGGCAGTGAAACAGATAGGCCTACTATGGAGGCAGCAAATAAATATTATGAATTTTTTGGAATTGAGTTCGAAATACATGTGAAATCCGCCCATAGAAATCCGTCAGACGTAGAGGAATTTGCCAAAAATGCACGCGGTAATGGCTACGCCACATTAGTAGGCGCTGCAGGTATGGCAGCACATTTAGCTGGTGCACTCAAGGCGAACACAACCTTGCCTGTAATTGGGGTGCCATTAGCTGGGGGTATATTGGATGGTATGGATGCATTATTATCTACGGTTCAAATGCCTAAAGGGGTTCCCGTAGCTACCGTTGCAGTGGGAAAAGCAGGTGCAATAAATGCTGCAATTCTTTCTGCGGAAATTATTTCATTGTATGATGACGACATGTCATCAAAATTAGATGAATTTAAATCGATTGGTGCAAAGCTTTAGTGTCTTCAAAAATTCTCATTACAGGTGCTGAAGGTCAATTGGGTCGAGTTTTGCAGTTACGGTTGGGAGAATGTTTTGAAATTATCCCCACTGCAAAATCACCTACTAGAATGGCCCTTAAAAACCGAAATGTCCGGCAGATGGATATCATCGATTTTAATAGTGTTGCAGATTGCATCTCAGCTGAAGCACCGGATATAATTATTAATTGTGCTGCCATGACGAATGTAGATGCCTGCGAAAAAGATCATACATCTGCTCGTAAGGTGAATGCAGAAGGTGTTGAGAATATTATAAAGGCTGTTGACAAAAAAACTAAAATTATCCAATTATCAACAGATTATGTTTTTGAAGGTAAGGATGGCCCCTATATCGAAAGTAATCCTACCCATCCCATAAGTTATTATGGCCGATCGAAATTAGAAGGTGAAAATGTGTTGAGAGGCTCATTGAATCCCTATTGTATTCTGAGAGCCAGCGTTTTATATGGTGACCCTGTTAATGATAAACCTAATTTTTTTGCATGGGTTTATGACTCCCTTTCGAAACAAAAATTAATTCATGTTGTAACGGATCAAATAAGCAATCCTGCGTGGCTCCCTGCTTTATCTGACGCAATTATGAAAGTGATACTCTTAAATGCTGAAGGTATATATCATTTTGGAAGCGATGACCATTTAAGTAGATATGATTTTGCTGTACTTATTGCAAAAGTATTTGGCTTAGATTCAACTTTGATAAACCCAGTTACTTCAGACTCAATGTCATTTATAGCTCCCAGACCTGTTCATAGTGGACTAGCCACAAAAAAAATAACAAATGAATTAGACGTGCTCACACTTTCTACAAATGATTGTCTGAAAATGATAAAAAAGCAAATATTGGTTGTATGAAATGAAGCCCATCGCAATATCTCCCACGTACAATGAGAG
>JABHHG010000015.1 GCA_018671635.1 Fidelibacterota bacterium
ATCAACGTGCCAAGAAAGCCAACCTTCATAATAAAAAATTGAGAGATTGTAGAATCCAGTATAATAATGATAAGGCAGATGAAGAGAAGCGGTTGAAATCTACCCTATTTATAACGGAAGGGGATTCTGCCAGCGGGTCAATTACTAAATCGCGCGATGTAGAAACGCAGGCAGTATTTAGTTTGCGGGGAAAACCTCTCAATTCATTTGGGCTTCGGAAAAAAGTGGTCTATGAAAATGAAGAGTTTAATCTTTTACAGCATGCTCTCAATATTGAGGAGGGAATCGAAAACCTTCGATATAATCGGGTGGTGATTGCCACCGATGCCGATGTGGATGGTATGCATATTCGTCTGTTAATCCTCACTTTCTTTTTACAGTTTTTCCCTGAACTTATTAAAAATGGACATATATTTATCTTAGAGACCCCATTGTTTCGGGTGCGAAATAAAAAAGAAACCATTTATGCATACTCAGAAGAAGAACGAAATAAAGCCATCGATAAGTTGAAGGGTAAGCCTGAAATTACGCGATTTAAGGGATTGGGTGAAATTTCTCCCCATGAATTTAAGATGTTTATTGGTGAAGATATGAAATTGGTGCCGGTGATTTCAAAAGGAAAAACGCCCCTTCAAGAAACACTTTCCTATTATATGGGTAAGAATACGCCGGAGAGACAGCAGTTTATTATCGAAAACTTAAAAATTGAAGAAGAGTTAGTGAATGACAACGCCTGAAAATCATGAAGAAAATATGAACATTAATAATAATGACGATAATCTTCATGAGGCCAAACCGCTGACAGGTTTGTATGAGGATTGGTTTTTAGAATATGCATCCTATGTAATTTTAGAGCGAGCCATCCCTAAATATGATGATGGATTAAAGCCAGTTCAACGCAGAATATTTCATGCTATGAAAGAGATGGATGATGGTAGATTTCATAAAGTGGCAAATATTATTGGGCAAACCATGCAATTTCACCCCCATGGAGATGCGGCCATTGGGGATGCCTTAGTAAATATTGGTCAAAAAGATTTAATGGTAGATACACAGGGAAACTGGGGTGATGTGCGCACCGGTGACCGTGCTGCCGCCGCAAGATATATTGAATCTCGCCTCTCAAAATTTGCATTAGATATTGCCTTCAATAAAGAAATTACTCATTGGCAAGCCTCTTACGATGGTCGAAAGAATGAGCCGGTTCAACTCCCCATAAAATTCCCCCTTCTATTGGCACAAGGAGTAGAGGGTATTGCGGTGGGACTTTCTACTAAAATAATGCCACATAATTTTATTGAACTTATCAAAGCCTCAATTTCTATTTTAAATGAGAAACCATTCAAGATAAATCCTGATTTTCAAACGGGAGGCACTGCAGATTTCACCTTGTATAATCAAGGTAAAAAGGGGGGGAAGGTACGCCTCCGTAGTAAAATTGATGTGATTGATAAAAAGACGTTGGCTATTCAAAATGTGCCTTATTCAGTGACCACCACTGGACTCATTGATTCCATTTTGAAGGCCAATGATAATGGGAAAATTAAGATCCGTAAAGTGGAAGATAATACGGCTGAGCATGTTGAAATTTTGGTGCATTTAACGCAGGGTATATCTCCTGAAGTAACCATTGATGCCCTTTATGCTTTTACTCAATGCGAAATTTCAATTTCTCCAAATTGTTGTGTAATTATTGATAATCGCCCCGAATTTATTTCCGTATCAAAATTATTGAAATTATCAACGGATAATACGGTAGATTTACTGCGACAAGAGCTAGAACTCTTACAGAAAAATTTATCTGAAAAATGGCATCTCTCTTCATTAGAAAAGCTATTCATTGAGAATAGAATTTATCGGGATATTGAAGAATGTGAAACATGGGATGCAGTAATCCAAACCATCCATAATGGCCTTAATCCATACAAAGAAATATTAAAGCGTGAAGTAACGGATGATGATATTGTAAAACTCACAGAAATCAAGATTAAGCGAATTTCAAAGTTTGACTCCTTTAAGGCAGATGAACTTATCACCGGACTCGAGGCTGATTTAGAAGAAGTAGCCAATAATTTGGCACATTTGA
>JABHHG010000014.1 GCA_018671635.1 Fidelibacterota bacterium
GAAAGTTAACTGCTTCCTTATCGTGATCGCATTGAATTGACTTGCGGGCCATAACCTCCACAAGGCTGATGTCTTCAACAATCTTTCCACAATTACGTCAGGGTTTATAGAGGGTCAAAGATTTTCTCTCTCTCATGCAATTTCAAATATTGAATGATGATGAATACCCACAAATGCCTGGCTTTGAAGACCACCTGGGCACAGTTCTTGATGGGAATAGTGATTGTCTTGAAGACAAATTCCTGAAGGGAGAAGTTGATGATGATTGCTGGAGCCCAAGTGGGATGCCAGTAATCGTAGTACCAAAAAATTGGCCACCAAGAAAGGCGTGGGGCCCTTCAGAAACAAAACCAGTGAAGGCGATAATCTATCTTGATGATTTAATTGAATTTCATAATGGTCATCCATATCCTTTTCATGACCACTCCATGATGATGGATATCATTGACCCATGGGCGGAAATTTCAGCAATTGCACGTGATTGTAGAAACCATGTCATGAGTGTTACAATTTTTAGTTCACATTGGGCTGCTTCAAGTTTCTTTAATTTTACAACAAAAAAAGGTAATTCATTAACTACTTCGGCAAAACGCTTCATTCATGGTATTAACTCAGCAAATCCGAATATTCTATTTAAATTTGTAATTAGCAGGGCTGAACGCTCTAACAAAAAACCATCAGTTGTTAAATTTCTTTATGGCTAATAATAATGTGTTTCAATTGTGATATTTCATCCTTGTATTTGGCAATCAAACTTGAAGGATTAATAGGGGACGAGTTTCAATGGCAATGGAGATGAATTCCTTATATTTCGGTTATGGGTCAAACCTTGATTGGGATGACTGGTATGATTATTGCGAAAAAACAGGACACAATCCCTTTGGATTGGTTGACCTTGGCATCGCATTCCTTCCTGACCATCGCATGGTTTGGCACTACCATTCCAAAAGTCGTGAAGGTGGCGCTGCTGATGTCATCGTTGGAGATATCGGTGAAATGGTTCCTGGAGCCTTGTTCAGGTTAGAGGGTGATGCTGTAGAAGCGATGGAGAAAAAGGAAGGCTCACCAAATTACTATTGCAAGAAAAAGGTGGTAGTCCTTACGGCTGATGGAAAACAAGTTGATGCAATTACTTACGTAGTTAATGAAAAGAAAATCAAGGATGGTTTTATCCAACCAAAAACAGAATATGTCGACTTGATTAGAAAGGGCCTGAGTATTCGGGGGTTACCAACAAAAATGTTAGATGATTCTCTAAACCGTCTTTATCCTTCATTTCCTGTTAAGTCTGTCTTTGTTTATGGCACCCTTCGCAAATGGGGAAGTCGGCATGATATCATAACACGATATGATCCATATGAATCTGTTATGAAATGCAAAACTAATGCTTTGATGGTGGATTTTGAGGTATTCCCCGGGCTTGTACCTGGTGATAAGGTGGCTCATGGTGAATTATATTCTTACTATAATCCTTCAAGGCCTTTAGAACATCTTGACTACATCGAAGGCCATCAAAATTGGCGTTCCCTTCAATGCCTCTTTCAAAGAAGAATTATTACTGTAGACATTCAAGATAAACAATGCTTTGCTTGGACCTATATGATATGTAATTGGGATGATAGGCCTTTGGTGGAATCTGGTGATTGGATGAAGCACACTCGTTATCGCAAGGATCGTCGATAATATCAATCTAAATAGGCTGTTTTCCTATGAAGTTATCATTATTCGTAATGTTCTCAGTTCCTATGCACCTGCTAGCTGTGCAGACGCTAAGCCGAGTATAATTTGTAACATCATCTCTACCATCTCAATTATGCTGTATCAAATTGATTAGACATATAATAGGTTTTCAATCGGAAGCATAACAAATTAATTTGATGTGTTGCATGAGGTCCGCCAAAACCCCTCTATATTTTTCTTATCAGTACAATGGGTTTTCAGTGCGCCCTTCGAATTGCTACACTGTGGAAATTGCAAATATTAAAAAGAAGGGTAATAAATCTAAATGCATGACTGAAATAAAAACATGTCCAGCAACTGAAATAGACCTAATTGTACAAAATGATAACCATGGATTTGACCAGAATCCGAGTCTTGAGCCTCCAATGATGCACGATGTGCTAGTTGATGGTCAGCCAGCGAAAGCAGGGGTTGGATCCTTCGGAGCATATAGTACACGAATTGTATTGGTATTCGATCCACCTCACCCGAAATGGGGAAATGAATTTTCCACCAAGTATTTCATTTTCAATGATAAAGAGCCTGGTGTAGTAAAGTGGGGCCATGAAGGAAAAACGTTCAACATTGAAAAAATTGTGAAGCCTTAATTAATTTCTATTCTTTCTATTCTATTATCATCGAACTCAAAAATATAAATATCTGTACCGCCATTCTGAGAAAAGTCAACATTGGTTATATTTAGTTCGATATTGATAATAGTCTCAAAATTGACGTTTTCACCCTCCAGCTGATAATTGAGAGTTGTAATGGGGTTGACTTCGTTGAATGTTGTAGACTGCCATCCCCTCATTGGTTCGTTTGAACCATGATAGGCATTAAATTCAGATATCTCATTCAACTGCCTTAGTATCAAACTGGCGTTGTCTATCGTGCTTGACAGGAATACATTATTTACATCAGAATAATTAATATTTACGTCTTTGCCAATATTGAAAGTTTGTGTATATTCGTGATAATCGTTGGACTCGATTTGATCATGGAAATAAATTGCACCGTCGTTGAAAAATATCACATTTCTAGTCACCTTTACTCCTTTATACAGAGTGTGACTGGCTTTTAAATAACTATAATTTGCTGTAATTAAATAGTTTTCAATGACTGATTTACCAACATTATCTGGGTTCTTGACATTATAGGATTTACCATCTACGGCAATTGAATTATGAGCGAATACACTTCTAATAAAAATTCGATATGGGTCATCTTCAACGAAATTGTACTTACCGGAGTCGACAAAGAAGTCTGTCTGTTGGTATGTCAATACAAATGACAAATCGTCACCCTGTTTATGCACACTTGAATGAAAAGCATTGAATAAAGCAAAGTAAATTGGCGATGTAATTTCCCAATTATTCTTGAAAATTGCCACGCCTGCATCTTGGTATACGATGCTGTTCTCAATAGTCTTCACTCCTTTGTTTCCATTGCTCGCTAAATACAATAGGTGTTCATTCGTAATCTCACTTTCTGAAATGCCTAATACATAATCACCATTTGAATCCCCAACTAACGGAACCGTACCATCTGGTTTGGCAATATGCACTAAATATTCCTGCATTCGGTAAATTGTAGAGTCCAATTCTACGTCAATGAAATTATAATGATGATTAAATTTAGAGATGCTCATGAATAATTGTAATACTAAATAATGATACGCTGCGCTATGTTCCTTGTGAACACCAGTGGGTGTGACGCTTGTTTCCAAATGAATTGAAAGTCTTGAAACTGCTATCTCTAACCATTCCTCACTACTCTCAAACACTGGAAATAAAACTGCTAACTGTATCAGCGCCCTATCTTGATAGATACCATGGTTATGGCCCCAGAAATAATTAGCCTTTTTTGCAGTATACTCGCCATGCTTTCTCAACATATTGAGAAATTCGTTGGCGAACTCTTCGTCAAATATCTGTGAATTCCGGTAATGATCCCAGAAATAGATGAATGTCGTTATTCTATTAGCTGTGCTGTGGTCATCCCATGCCCTTTCGCTTGACTGATTACTGGGGCTTGGGTTATGTTCAATCCAACTCTCAATAAACCATTTAGCCTTCTCTAGATACACTGTATCTCCTGTCAATTCATGTGCGTTGATCAAGTAACTAACCATTCGCAAACTGTGGTAATAGAATTGCCACGTCCAGTCATCAAAAGGGTCTTCAGACCAATCCAATTCATCTTCATCATAGACAAAAGAATCCCAATATCTAAGGAGGAATATTTCATTATTACTAATTAATTTGTCAGCAATTCCGATGGACGTATTGCTTGCTGGTGTTCTTTTAATGTAATAATGCTCATCATATTGGTTCCAAACTTGGTTGGCATCATCTATGTCATATTCAACAAAAGTATTACCATTTCCTATACAGCCGGATAACATAGAAAATAGAAAAATACTCGCCAAAGTGAAAGATGCCACTTTGGTCATACTATCCGGTTAAATAAATGGTACTTGATGATTTATACGCTATGAGAGGATTTCACCGATTAGGGCTATTCAAAGGTGCTATTCGAGCGGACCCACCGCGATTCGAACACGGGTTTGAGGCTCCGCAAGCCCCAGTGATATCCAGGCTACACTATGGGTCCTTTAAAGCCGGCGAGACGCCCTTC
>JABHHG010000013.1 GCA_018671635.1 Fidelibacterota bacterium
AAGCCAGATGCAATAGTAAACTTCGCGGCTGAATCTCATGTAGATCGGTCCATTGATGGATCCATGGAATTCTTAAACACCAATATTATGGGAACGGCAGTCCTTTTAGAGGCATGCAGAAAATATCTTGATGGAAATTCAAAATTAAGAGATACATTTAGATTTTTACATGTGTCTACGGATGAAGTATATGGTAGCTTAGGAGATGAAGGGTTTTTCACTGAGACTACACCCTATGATCCCAGTAGCCCCTATTCATCCTCGAAAGCATCATCTGATCATTTGGTACGAGCATGGCAACGGACATTTAATATCCCCACATTAATTACAAATTGTTCAAATAATTATGGTCCATATCAATTCCCGGAGAAGTTAATTCCACTCATGATACTCAATTGTTTGTCTGAAAAATCACTGCCAGTTTATGGTGATGGAAAGAATGTTCGAGATTGGTTGTTTGTGGGAGACCATTGTGATGCAATTTATTCAGTATTGCAGAATGGCAGTATTGGAGATACGTATAATATTGGGGGGAATAATGAAATTCAGAATATTCACATTGTAAATACAATCTGTAGTATCATGGATGAATTACATCCACGAAAAAATGGTGAAGAATATGCTCAGCTGATTACCTATGTTAAAGATCGTCCAGGTCATGATTTTAGATATGCCATTGATGCCTCAAAAATTAAAGAAAAATTGAATTGGGAACCGAAAGAAAATTTTGAAAGTGGTATTAAAAAAACAATTCAGTGGTATCTTGAAAATGAGCAATGGTGGAAATCCATTCAAGATAATTCATATCAACAAGAGAGATTAGGGGTGATTGGGTAATGAAAGGCATAATTTTAGCTGGGGGTGCCGGAACTCGATTGCATCCATTGACATTGGTAGCGAGCAAACAATTGATGCCAGTATATGATAAACCCATGATTTATTATCCATTATCAACATTGATGCTTATGGGGATTAAAGAGGTACTCATTATTTCAACCCCAGAAGATACCCCTAAATTTGAAAAATTATTGGGTGATGGTACTCAGATTGGAATGAAATTTTCATATAAAGTTCAAGATAAACCAAATGGAATCGCACAGGCATTTTTAATTGGAGAAGAATTTATTGACAATGAACCGGTTACCTTGATTTTAGGTGATAATCTATTCTATGGTCATGGCTATTTAGATTTTTTGAAAGGTAAACTTGATGATTTAAAGGGAGCACTTGTTTTTGGATATCCTGTTAAAGATCCTGAACGGTATGGCGTTGTTGAATTTGATGAGCATGGAAAAGTTACTAGTATCGAAGAAAAACCAAAACATCCAAAAACCAAGTATGCAGTACCCGGGCTATATGTTTATGATAGGAATGTAGTTGAAATTACCAAATCTATGCAACCATCTGCTCGAGGTGAATTGGAGATTACTGATGTTAACATTGCCTATTTAAACCGTGATGAATTACATGTTCAGCTACTTAGTCGGGGAGTTGCATGGCTCGATACAGGCACGCATAAAAGCCTTTTGGAAGCCGGTATGTTTATTGAAACCCTGGAAGCAAGGCAAGGTTTGAAAGTTGGATGTATTGAAGAGATTGCATTTACTCAGGGATTCATTACAAAAAATGAGTTTGAAAATTTAATTATATCCTATCCAAAAAATGATTATACTGATTATTTAGTATCAATATTAGAGTCAAATTAAATGCAATTTTTACCCACTAAAATTCCAGATGTAATTTTAGTAGAAGTCCCTAAATTCGGTGACCATCGTGGGTTTTTTATGGAAACATATCATGAGCAAAAATTCAGTGAAGGTGGGATCTCAGTTACATTTATTCAAGATAATCATGCCTCATCACAAAAGAATATTTTGCGGGGATTGCACTACCAGTTAAAATCTCCACAAGGTAAACTAATTAGATGTATTCAGGGAGAAATTTTAGATATTGCAGTTGATATTAGAAAAAGTTCGCCTACTTTTGGGCAATGGGTGGGTGAGATCTTATCATCAGAGAATGCAAGACAATTGTATGTGCCTCCCGGCTTTGCACATGGATATGTGGTTCGTAGTGAGCGAGCAGAAGTTGAATACAAGTGTACAGAATTATATCACTCTGAAGATGATTATGGGATTTTGTGGAATGACCCTGCTATTGGGATAGACTGGGGAATAAAGAATCCAATTCTATCTGAAAAAGATAAACAACAACCCTTGTTAAAAGATGTGAAAGATATACTATTTAAATGAATTTAACTATTTTTGGTACAGGATATGTTGGTCTGGTTACAGGAACTTGTTTTGCAGAGATGGGAAATAATGTTACCTGTGTGGACATTAATGAAGAAAAAATTAACCAATTAAAAGAGGGAGTTGCACCCATTTATGAGCCTGGGCTTGAAGAATTAATCCAGAGTAATTGCAAGCAAAATAGACTCATTTTTACCAGCTCATCTTCTGATGGAATACAAAATTCAAATATTTATATTATTGCTGTAGGCACACCCATGGGTGAAAATGGAGATGCAAATTTAGAGTATGTATTTAATGTAGCCAAGTCAATTGGCGAACAAATATCTGAAAAATCTATTATTATAAATAAATCGACAGTCCCTGTAGGAACAGCAGAAAAAGTGAATGCAATAATTACTGATATAGTTAAAGAGCGTGGTATTAACTGTGATTTTTCAGTAGTGAGCAATCCTGAATTTTTGAAAGAAGGCGATGCCATTCGAGATTTTATGTATCCAGACAGAATTGTAATTGGTACAGAGAATATATATGCTGAGAACGTAATGCGTGAGCTGTATTCCTCATTTTCCATGAAAAATGATCGTCTTTTAGTTATGGGGGTAAAGGAAGCAGAGTTAACAAAATATGCTGCAAATGCTATGCTAGCCACTAAAATTTCTTTTATCAATGAAATTGCCACACTTTGTGATAAGTTGGATATTGATGTAGATGAAGTTCGGAAAGGAATTGGTTCAGATAAACGAATTGGATATTCTTTTATTTATCCAGGCTGCGGATATGGCGGGTCTTGTTTCCCCAAAGATGTACAAGCATTAATTCATACGTCAATCGAATCTGGAATTGACCCCGTGATTTTGAAAGCTGTTGAAGTGAGAAACGAAATCCAAAAAGAATTAATGGTTAATCAAATATTTGAAGAATTCGGGAATAATTTGTCAGGCCTAAAATTTGCAGTATGGGGATTATCATTTAAACCCGGCAC
>JABHHG010000162.1 GCA_018671635.1 Fidelibacterota bacterium
AAACCATAAAAGAAAAAGTTGATAATGATTTATCTCAAATTCTTTCGGGTTTTAAAAATGTGTCAGATCAATCAGAAGATTTAAAGCAGGCTATCATAAATTTAAAATCCAGTAGTGAATCACTTAATTCATCATCGAAGAAATTTGAGAGTATTTTGAATAAAATTGATTCTGGAGAAGGAACTTTGGGTAAAATGGTGAATGATCCTGGGTTATATGACAATTTGAATGCACTTTCACAAGATGGTCGAGAATTGGTGCAAGATTTTAAGGATAACCCTACCAAATATATGAAAGCCTATTGGAAGGGTAAAAAATAGTGGATAACATCCTGTCGTGTCCACATTGTAAAAATTTATTCAGTGAAGATGTTAATGCATCCAAATTAAATTGTGAAACTTGTGATATTGATTTTGATGTAAAAGAGGGGATTCCTATTTTAATTCCAAAATTATCGGAACCTTTACAGAAATAATACTTTTGATAGAGAGTACGGATTGTATTAATCCGTCGAAAAGATTTATATTTATACATAATTTTTGGAGAAGATTTATAGACTTTTGATACTGGGATTTGCGTTGAGATTACAAATCTGGGTTTTATACCCCAAATCGTGAAATTGCAATCCTTGTGATATTGTCTATGCTTAACCGAGCGTGTCATTAAGGTTGCTCGGTTTTTTATTTTATACAGAAAAGGAAATAATGAAGAGAATTACTCAAATTTTATGTTTATTTATGTTAGTTTCCCATCTTTTTGCGGTGGGTGAAGCTGGTGCTATTTTTCTATTAATTGCTCCAGGTGCAGGTCCGGCAGGCACAGGTGAAGCACAAGTTGCCAAAGTAGATGATGCCTATGCCTCATATTATAATCCTGCAGGATTAGGATTCCTATCTGGAAGTGAAGCTGCAGGAATGCATGTGAATTGGCTTCCTAATTTAGCAGATGATATTTACTATGATTTTTTAACGTACCGTCAAGAAATAGCGGGTATTGGTTCTTTGGGAGCACATCTCATATTTTTAAATCTTGGCTCACAAGTTCAAACTGACGCTGAAGGTAATGAACTTGGAAATTTTAACAGTAATATGTGGGCTATTACTACCAGTTTGGGTACCAATTTAAGTGAATCATCATCGGTAGGTATTGGATTTAAAATTTTACAACAAAACCTTGGGCCGGGGGCCGGCTCAGAAGCGAATGAAGGGAAATCCACAGATTTTCTATTTGATGTGGGTTATCTAAAAAAATATTCATTTGGAAATTTTGGTGTATCAATTACCAATATTGGCCCCAAAATTTGGTTCCAAGATCAAACACAGGCAGATCCAGCACCGACCAATATGAGAATTGGCGTATTCTCAAATGTATATAATGATGGATTTAACAAAGTCAATATTATGTTCGATGCCAATAAATTATTGGTATCTCGTTATCAAGAAATGGATTGGAATGGAGATGGAATTATTTCAGGTGATGATGAACTGGCACATGATGACCCTTGGTACACCGCTGTTTTTACTTCATGGCTTGATGATTGGTATTATGGTGGTGATTATAATTTAGATGATGATTCTCGAATTGGGGGCTATAGCTGGGAAGATATAAATGGAAATTTAAAAATTGATGCGGATGAACTTTCTGCAAGTGTAGATGCTGATGGAGAATTTTTAGCTTTTTCAGATTCTGACTATGGAATATATGGAAATTGTGAACCCTCTTCTTCTGGAATGTCACCTGATGAATGTAAAGAAAAAGGTACTGGTGATGACCGGTCTTTTTCTACAGAATTAGAAAAAATGGTGTATAATATGGGTGCTGAATATTGGTACACTGATAATTTTGTGCTTCGTGGTGGTTACATTTATGACCAAGAAGGTAAAATTACCAATCCCACATTTGGTGCAGGAATACGATTTGCTCAATATGGATTTGATTTTGGTTACACTGCTGGTGAGCAGGGACATCCTCGCGCAAATACTATGTTTTTCTCTGTAAATATTGCCCTGTAAGTTGTTCAAAAAATATAATTTATTTTTGCAGTGTATAATTAGCCTCCTTGTCGGGGCTAATTTCCTTTATTCCCAATCTAGTTTTTCACATGTTTTGGGAATCATGGTTCAATTCCCCCCTGAAGATATTGAT
The DNA here is from genome assembly GCA_018671635.1 of Fidelibacterota bacterium. Classification (GTDB taxonomy): domain Bacteria; phylum Fidelibacterota; class Marinisomatia; order SCGC-AAA003-L08; family D37C17; genus JABHHG01. Next base: position 2,146 of record JABHHG010000162.1, read on the forward strand.
GACCCCCTTACCACTGGGCGAGGTACTTTTTTAACATCAGAAACAGATCAATATTCATTGGGTGATACTTTACTCTGTACTGGATTCAAAGTTGATTCACCCCTTCATGATACAACTTATTTCAAAAATCAGATAAAAGCTATTCGTAATTATTATCATTCTGTTTCAAATGGCAGTGTTAATTTTAATTATTCAGTTTTAAAGACTACGTATGAAGTAACACTTCCCATGCGAGATTATGCTGTAAATGATCAAAAGTTAGGCGAGTTTTTTACGGAATCTATTGAATTGGCAAAAAGTGATATAGATTCTTTGGGTCTAAATATGGATGAAGTCCTATTAGTTGTATTTCATGCAGGTATGGGGCAAGATTTTTCTGTTCCATTTATTGACCCCACCAGTCATGATTTAAAATCTGCATACGTAGATGATGAAATGTTAGAAGAAATTGAATCCTCGCGTTTGACAACAACTCTAGGTATCATTAATAGAGGCATCATTTTACCTGAAACCCAAAATATGATCTATTATGATGTGGTTCAAGATATATTTTCAGAGACTGATGATTTGTGTGACATACAGGTGGGGCTCACGGGCACATTTGCACTATTAATGGGCTATGCTTTAGGACTCCCCCCATTATTCAATACAGAAACGGGCATGTCTGGTGTGGGTGTCTTTGGGCTGATGGATCATGGTTCCAATAATGGGCGAGGCGTGATTCCCGCACCACCAACGGCATGGACAAGAATAAGGCAGGAGTGGGCAACAGAAACAATTATTCGAGAATCAGGTGAATATACTATCAGTTCTCGTGATCAAAGTGAACAAATCTACCGAATAAATATTTCAAGTAATGAATACTTTCTCATAGAAAATCGGAATAATTGGATTCTTGAGAATGATGACGATGATATTGATTCATTAAGGTGGAAAGATGATGAGGGTATTTATAAAGAACAAATAGGCCATTGGTTTGATACGGTATTGAATGAACGTTCAGAAGTTCAATTTGAAATTACTAATGACAGTGTGTTTACTAAATTTGACAATTATGATTATGGCCTTCCCGGCTCGGGATTATTAATATGGCATATTCGTGAGCCAGAAGTAGACCCTTCATCGGGGATTAACAATGATCGTGATAATCAAGCCATCCAATTAGAAGAAGCGGATGGTGCTATAGATATTGGTTATAGTAGTGCACACCCTCTATTTACTCAACATGTAAATGGCTGGGAATTTGATCTATGGTATGCGGATAATCTTTATTATTTTGAATACGGAAATCCTGAAGAATCCGAATTTAATGATGATAAAATTCTAACCTTTGATAAAGATACCCGACCCAATACCGATGCAACCGATGGCGCACGGTCAGGAATTCAAATAGAAGTCCTCAAAAAACCCTCGAATGAGATGACTTTTTCAGTGAATTTTGGCGTAGATTCAGATTATGAGAAAGAAATTTTGTCTGAAGATGATATTACCATACTTGGTAATGGCCAAATAGATGATAGAGGGAATATCTTCTATGCGTATGAGAATAAATTTTTTAAGAAAAATAATTT
>JABHHG010000012.1 GCA_018671635.1 Fidelibacterota bacterium
CTGATGAAGATGATGATTTAGATGATGACGATGATGAAGATGATGATTCTGATGAAAATGATGAAGATGATGATGATTCAGATGATGATGATGATTCTGATGAAGATGATGATTCAGATGATGATGATGACGATGATGAAGATGGTGCTGATGATGACGATGGAACTGGTGATGACGATGATGCTGGTGACGGCGATGGAACTGGTGATGACGATGGAACTGGTGACGACGATGATGCTGGTGACGGCGATGGAACTGGTGACAATGATGACGATGGTGCTGCTAGTGGTGTTTCATTAGGCTTTGGTGCGTTTGACCCTGTTGCATCTACAATAGAAGTGTTCTACAGTAGTAACAATGATATTTCTGGAGTTCAATTTGCATTAAGTTCTGATAATTCTGTCATTTTATCTGCTGCAGGTGGATTATTTGAGGAGTTAGGATTTAATGTAGTATTAAGCCAGGAGACTAATATACTGATTGCATTCTCTATGGATGGGGGAGTTATACCTGCTGGTGAAGGAATTCTTACAAATCTTACACTTGAAGCAAGTGAAGGTGCAGAAATTTGCATTTTTGATGCTGTAGTAAGTGATCCTTCGGCTACTGAGCTAATTATTTTAGCTGAGGGTTGCTCTACCATTAGTTTTGTACAATTTAGGCCTGGTGATTTTAATGCTGATGGTGAAACCAATGTATTTGATATCGTTCAATTAGTTAACATAATTCTTACTGGAGGTATCCCCTCTGAAAATCAATTATTGACTTCAGATATGAATGAGGATGGATCCATCAATGTTGTAGATATTATTCAGATTGTTAATGTTATACTGAGTCAAAGATCAACAGATGCTACTGAAGCTCGCTTAATCAAAGCCGGTAATGCATTGAACTTAAATGCTGATGGTTTCATCGGTGGTGTTCAAATGACATTATCTCACGGTGCTGACTTTAGTATCGAGCTAACTGATAAAGCGATGGTTGCTGATTATCGTACCAATGGCAATGAAACAACATTAATCATTGTTGCTCCAGAGGGTGATGAACTTTTCATCGCTGATGGCAAGTATGATATCGTTGAGATGATTGTTGCGAATTCAGCTGGTAGAATGGATGTAAGTGTTGTGCCAGACTCATTTGTATTGAGTCAAGCATATCCAAATCCATTCAACCCAAGTACTACAATTAACCTCAGTATTCCTGAATCAGGTCATGCATCTGTAATGGTTTACAATGTAATGGGTCAATTGGTGAGTACATTAGCTGATGGTCATATGGATGCAAGTGATTATTCATTAACATGGGACGCAAGTTCAGTTCCAAGTGGTGTATATTTTATTACTGCTTCTACAGTGAGCCAAGTATCTACTCAAAAAGTAATGCTTTTAAAATAGAGTAGTATTAGAAGAGGCAAACTTTTCTCCTCAGATCAAAACAAGTTGTTTAGAGTTTTTTGCAAGTTGTTTGCCTCTCTTTTTCCTCATGATCACGTATGACGGAAAAAATGAGAACCCACTTATAGTCTCTCCTCCTTATAAGGCTATAAGTGGAGATCTCAATTAAAAAGTTTGTTTTGCAACACAGGAAATAAAGGAATAAAGGATTAAATTTAAGTAGCAAAAAATGAGAAGATGAATTATTTACCTGAAATATTCGAAACTAATAATGTAAATGTATGTGATGCATTACCGACTGATCTTTATTCAAACAAAAGATGGGTAGAATTTGTAGCACATATTTCTAAATTCAATCAATTTTCAATTCCCGCAACATTAGATCAACTTGAAGTTCTTTTATCAAGTGAATCAGATCCTACAAAAATTTCAGCTTTATACACAGGGATCGCTAAATGCCATATTGGAAATGGTGAATTTCTTTTGGCTGCAAGTTCACTCTCAAAAGCATATTCCCTATTGAATGATAATCATGGAGACTCAAAGGCATTTGTACTTCTGGAAATGGTTGGATTTTTAGTAATTATTAATAATCATTCACATGCAAAAATGATATTAAAGTCTATTTCCTCACTTACAAATTCAGAGTATTTATTACGTATCGCTCGTTATTACGAAATTGTAAATGCATCTCGTGAAAATAATGATGATGTAATTAGTGAGTTAACAGAATCTGCTAAATATTTTGAAAATATTGGTTGTTATTCTACTTTGGCATATCATTACAAAAACATGGGAAATTTACATCGTAAAAATAATGATTTTGATAAGGCATTAGCAGCCTATGAAAATGGATTGACAATTGCTGATAAATATGAATATTCCCATATTCGTGCAGCAATTATGCACGATTTGGGTATGTTGAATCATCACCGAGGTAATTTTAATGGAGCCATTGATATTTTGAATAAAGTGGCAGAGATGGCAGACAGTCATTATACTAAAAGTTTTACAAGAGCTAATATTGGGTATTTATACCTCCTGAGAAAGGATGTAGTAAGTGCAAAAGAACATTTTACAAATGCTTTAAATATTTCCACAGAGAATGGAGTATTCTATTTGGTTCCGGGTACATGTTACTATTTGGGGATGTGTCATGAAAAGTTGATGGAAATTAATATTGCAGATCAATTTTATAATAAAGCATATGTTTCCGGAATGGAACTTATTGATAAAAATTTTGAATGCAGAGGGGATATCAAGAAAGCTGTTAGTGCATATGTCCCATTCTTACAGAAATATAATGAAATTTTATCTCAAAATAAATTTGAAAAAGAACATGAATTAGATTTTACTATAGATAAAACATTAAATGAGATTCGTGGAATTTTTCAAAATGCAATATTCCAGGATAAGATGAAAAAACACAATACTATTAAAGGCGCTTCAATAAACCTGGGTATTGCAGAAAGGACTTTCTTTACGGCAAAAAAACGTGTTGAAGTGTATTCTAATGAGCCAACTCCCAAAATAGTAGAATCCTTTATTCACTTAAATGAAAGTAAGGGATGGAAAGAATTAAATATGGAGTTTGAAAATAATGTAATTAATTTTCTATATGATCATTATGGCCGTTCCAAAAAACAATTGGCAGAAAATCTTGATATTAGTTACCCCAGTGTTCTGCAGTTAACCACAAAAGCATCTGCAGGTAATAAAAATGATTCTGCACAATTATTTATTTCAGAAAAAGGGGAAATTCGCTAGTGCAATTTTTGTCAAATATTATTAAACATCACTTCTTTAGATTCGTAAATTTATTATTGATTCTTAGTCTAGTAATAAGTTGTGATTCTATAACTGGTGAAAATGATGATGATGATGATGATTTTGAATTAATGAGTAGTACACATTCTAGTATGGAAAGTCATAATGCTGGACAAAATTGTATGAATTGTCATAACTCAGGTGGTAACGGTGAAGGTATTTTTGAAATTGCCGGTACGGTTTATGAAGAAGGTACTTCTGATGTATTTCCTAATGTAAATATAGAGTTTTATTCAGAATTAAATGGAGGCGGAAATCTTTTAAAGACATTGGAAGTAGATGGTAGAGGCAATTTTTATACGACAGATATTTTTGATTTTAATTCAGGAATTTATCCATTAGTTACAGATGGAATAAACCAAAATCATATGACTCAGATAGCTAATTCAGGATCATGTAACAGTTGTCATGGAAATTCAGTATCTAATATTTTTTTAGGTGGAGAATAGAGTTATGGAAAAAATAAATTTATTAATTGGATTTTTTTTGAGAATCGTTGAAGACTTGAATATAAAAACTTTATTGTTTGCATTCCTATTGTTTGGATTTTGTTTACCTTTTAGAATGGATGAGTATGATTGTGAAGAATATAGTTATGATGAATGTGAATTGATAGATCATTGTGAATGGAATGATGAGGATGAAGATTGCATTTCAGAAGAAGATTCTAATAATGATGACGATGACGATGATGATGATTATGAAGATGGGGAGAATTATTTATTTAGAGCGCATGCAGAATTTGAAATTGGCTCAGAAGAAACAAATGATGAAATGCATTTTGGGAAAGTTAAAACAAAAATTGATTCCCACAATATTAATAGTATAGAATTTGATTTAAAAAACCTGCAGCCCAATTTCAACTATTATTTAGAATTTAGTAATTTCTGGACCTATGATATTCTCACAGATTCAACGGGTAATTTTGAATGGACTATATCTACGGATGGATTAGAAAACCAATTATTACCACCTGAAATTTGCCCGGTATCAGATTTGGCAGGTGTTGGTTTATTTAATGAGTTTGGGGTACTTTTAGCCTTCTCATTATTTGAATTAGATGATGATGGATGTGATGATTTGCCCCAATTAGTATGCGAAGCAATTCCTCTTTGCACATGGGATAATGATGGTGAATGTGAAGAAAATGAGTGGGATATTGATGATGAAGATGAAGAATGGGATGAAGGTGAATTTTATTCAGATGAACTCTTAGAATTGTATACCGAGTATATGAATTATTATAATTCTTCTGGTGAAGGAATTTTTAATTTTATTACTATTGATGCCACTAATACTGCTTCTCGTGCAGATATAGGTGATGAGATTGGTCTCTTAGATTATCAAGGGATTATAAATAGTGGTTCTTGTGAAGAAATTTATGGAGAGACCATTACTGCTTCTGGAGTTTGGGATGGGGCGCCCATTACATTGTTTGCATATGGTAATTTAAATGTATGTGAAGAAAATGGCTTTTTATTACCAGGCTTTGTTTCAGGGAATCAAATTATTATGAGAATTTGGAAACCAGGATTGGGTATCTATTTTGATATTGAATTAGGTATAAACTGGGGCGATAATCAGACTATGTCTACAGTAACGGTTAACATCCCTTCTCTAGATTTAAACCAAGATGCAAGTTTAGACGTAATTGATGTAATCCAAATGGTTCAAATAGTTTTAGAAAATATTCCAAATGATATCAATGCAGATATCAATAATGATAATATTGTAAATATTTTTGATATTTTAAAGGTAATAGAAATAATTATGAATCAATAAATTGAAATTAACTAAATAATAAGCGAGAGATTCTCCAATTTAAATGACCAGTATTATTTAGTTGATACCGCTCAGCAAATCTGGGCGGTAAGTATTAGAAAGGCTATCAGTATAAAAAAAGAAAGAATAAAAAAAATAATGGTCGTTGTAATATTATTCTTTGCGGCAATTGGATGGGTTTTACAACATAATTAATAGCTAAGGGTATTCAAATTGTATAAACTAATTTTACTATATGTCTTTACATTTGTTTTTTGTATACTTAGTGCATCCCATAACCCTGGCCAAAATTGCATGGATTGTCATTACGATGGAGGTCCTGGTGAGGAACATGTATTTCCTATTGCAGGAACAGTCTTTACAGATCAAGATGGTTCAGACTACGTAGATGGAGCTTTTATCATTATTGAAGATGTGTATGAAAATACATTTTTATTTAATAGTGATAATCTTGGAAATTTTTGGTTTGATCCACATGAAGATAATGAAATTGAATGTAATGATGTCCCAATGGAACTTTGTTTAGCTCTTGATGAATGTATATGGGAAGCTGATGATCAAGAATGTGAAGATAACAGCAACCCCCCCAATAATATCCCTACACCACCATTTGATATTTATATGGAATATAATGGTTATTCTATTTCAATGCCCACATATTCGACAAGTGGTTCGTGTAACAGTTGTCATGATTCTGGAGGGAGAATTCATATTCCTGTTACACAAGATCCAGTTTTTAATATTGGTGATGTTAACATGGATACAATTATTAATGTGCAAGATATAATTTTCATGGTAAATGTAGTACTTGAAATAGATGAATTCGATATATCACAATTTATGTTAGCAGATATTAATTATGATGGAATAATTGATATACTTGATATTATTTCATTAGTAAATA
>JABHHG010000011.1 GCA_018671635.1 Fidelibacterota bacterium
AAAAAACCCTCGTCGTTAAACAAGGGTTTCTATTCTGCTCCGGCACGAGGACTCGAACCTCGGACACGTGGATTAACAGTCCACTGCTCTAACCAACTGAGCTATGCCGGAAAAGTGCTGATGAATACAGCCTGAAAATTTAAAGCTATTTACGAATTGAGTGTGAATATTTTTTTCAACTTTAGAACGCTTTTTTTAGTAACTCACAGGTTTCTTTTAAACCATCCACTTGAACTTTAGTATGCCCCACAACTGGCATAAAATTAGTATCGCCATTCCAACGAGGAACCACATGAAAATGGAAATGCTCATCAATTCCTGCACCGCCAGCTTTACCAATATTTGCGCCCATATTAAATCCCTCTGCATTCATTTCATTTCGCATAAATCGCATGAGTGTTGTGGCTAAATTCATAATCTCAGTTTGAGTTTCAACAGGGAGTTCATCAAAACCTGAAATATGATGGATGGGTGAAATCATAACATGCCCATTATTATAGGGATACAAATTCATCATTACATAGGCTCGTTCGCCTTTATGTACCAATAAACCATCTGCATCATCTAACTTATTACAGAGAATACAATCCGATGGTGGCGTATCCGTCCGCTTAATATATTCCATTCTCCATGGTGCCCATAATTGTTCCATTAATGCCCCAATTCCCGTTTAGATTGATAATGACTAATTACTTTTTCAGCTTCATTGCTGGGCATGTCTTCATAATGAGAAAACTCCTGCTTGAACATTCCCTGACCACTTGACATTGACCGCAATGCGGTAGAGTAATCTTGCAGGGTTGCTTGAGGTACTTCAGCATTAATTATCTGGAAATGACCATCTGCCTCCATTCCACCTACACGACCCCTTCGTGAAGAAATATCACCCATTGCATCTTCAGGAATCTTGACTTGAATATTATAAATGGGTTCTAAAAGCTTGGGTCTTGCTTCATTAAAGGCACCAGCATTTAAAAGCATGGACTCGGTCAGAATAGTTTTACCCGAAGACGAGTGCCCTACCAGTGCTAAGTTAATTATATTTTTTGTAGAATATTCTTTCATGTTGAATCTCCTTTATAAAATACAAAAAACCGATGCTATCCATCGGATTTTAATTTGAACCAAATTTTATTTTTGCCTAATCCCCCTTGAGAAATTAGGCATCTAACTTTCGCAATATGTTGATTATTTAATTGAGTCATCTTTTTCATAATCCCTTATCGGGGTGATTAAACTACTATTTTTCACTTAATGATGCAAACGTTAATTAAAAGAGCGTCGATGTTCTTTCTATATCAATCATTTCTCTGATAATTGGTTTCATAGATAAATTCGAAATATCCAATTTTGAAAAAATTTCGGCTAACTTTTTTATACGTTGTTCCATAGGCTTATTCTTATTCAAGACAATCACCGGTTCATTTTCGAGGATGCAATACCCCCCATTAAAATTTCCCTTACCTTGAATAATTTTAATTTCTAACTGTTCAGCTAGAATTTCAAATTCATCATATATCCGTGCAGGCTTTATAAATAATCCTCTTTTTTCATAGATTCTAACATCTTTACGATGGTCTTCACTTTCTCCGATTCGGACTTGGTCATGATCAAAGTTACATCCATCATATTTACTACCGCTAAATCTTCAACACCAATTAATGCAGTCAATCGATTAGGGCTAATTACCAAATTATTTTTTGAATCCACGGTTACTACTTCCCCATCATGAAGACTCCCTTGCTCATTTTTATCAAAAGCCTTGAATAACGAATCCCACGTACCCAAGTCGCTCCACTCAAAATCAGCCTTTACCGTATATACATTTTTAGCTTTTTCAAGGATGCCGTAATCGATACTTTCAGGACTAATAATTTCCCATTCTCGATCCAGAACAATATCATATTGAGGAGAATCCATATTATCAAAAATCACATCCAAAGAGTCATGAAGTTCACACATATGTGTTTTCATTTCAAGTAGAATCTGTTCCGCCTTCCACACAAAAATCCCTGAATTCCATAAGAACTCACCACTTTCAAAAAAATTGATTGCTGCATCCTTATGTGGTTTTTCAGCAAAAGTTTTCACTTTGTGGATTGATTCCGTAATTGAATTTCCATTTGCACCAAACTGAATATACCCATAACCCGTAGCAGGATAAGTTGGCTTGATACCAATTGTCATTAATATATTTTCTTGCTCTGCCATCGCTTCTGCAGCTCTCATCGTTCCAATAAACTTTTCTTTACCTTGAATGAGATGATCCGCAGGATAAATGGCCATGACTCCTTTCGGATCCTTCTTATAAATATGGAGTGCAGCCAACCCAATTGCCGGGGCTGTATTTTTTCCAGAAGGTTCTTTAATAAAATTAGACTCGGGAATCTCAGGGATCTCTACTTTAATTTTATCGCATAAAAAATCTGACGCTACAATATAAATTTTATTGGCAGTATCCATCTCTTTAATGCGATCTATGGTTTGGCGAATAAGTGTGCCTTGACCCATTAAATCAATCAGTTGTTTGGGGTGACCTTTTCTACTTCTGGGCCAAAACCGAGTACCTGACCCGCCCGCCATAATTACATGAAACAATTTATTTACTCCTCTAAAAAGTTCTCAATTTTAATATTAACTCCTTCAATATCCCATCTCGCTCGCACATCTAATGTGTCATTGTAAATTGAATATGTTGCCGCTGTTTTATAAGGCCTCCATATACCTGAAAAATATACTTCAGGATTCACTATATTCCTGTTTTCAAATGCCTTTAAAATATACTTTCCGGGTTCTAAATTTTTAAATTCAAACTTACCGTCAGTAGAAATATCAAACGTCGATTCAGTGGATGTAATGCTTTCGGCTTCCACCACAATTTCATTTATATATTTATAGGTGACGGTGCCTTTCAAATTTCCACCCAAATTTGTCTTTTCTTCAGAAAGAATCAACTCCGATATATTCATTTCTACCAATGAGTCTTGAAATTGATTATTATACAAATCTGTAATATGTGTTCCCCAGAAACGGAATTCATTTTCCTCTGTCGTTGTTAAATGAATATCTCTATAATCAACAATGTTAAAAGGAATTGAGTTCCATACTGAATCAATTTGAGATTCAAAATTGAGTGAATCTGAGTATTTAATCGGTTCTGAAAAGTGGAGGATGTATTTATTATTATCCCAATACTTGCTCACTATGGTTGGGGAAATAGTATCTAATTTAGCCTCAAACAAAAATGATTGTGGACCTATGGAATATCTCTCTAATCTATTTTCTGTTTCATAAGAAATAGTGAGAGTATCTTCTATAATTGTACAATGTTGACAATTTGAAAATAAGACTTCATTTTCAGTACCATCATTAAATTTTATAAATCCAAATTGTGGATTTACTTGATTCACACTTATAATCTCTTTACGCTGAATCGGCTCATCCATATAAATGTGAATTTTTTGATTCTGATTACCATCAATAGGAATATAGTTACTCTGAATCATTCCGTATCTATTTTGTTGAATTGCTAATGATGGATCTGTTGACCGACTCTCTGTGGCGAAAATTATATACTTATCTGAAGGAAGGTGTAAAAATTCGAATCTACCATCTATGTTGGCTTCTACCGTTTTTACTACTGTTGATGAATCAGATATTGGCCACGAAAACAATAGCAACTGAGTAATTTTTTCTAGATTGAAATTTTCTAATTCCCCTATAATATAGCCTTGAGGAACAGTTTCACCGGTACTGAAAATAAATTGATGTCCTTTTTCCATGGTATTATTTTGATAATCTCTAATTCTCCGGGAAAAATTAATTTCCATTACCGAATTCTCAGGCCATGCTGAATTAGGTTCAATAATAATTTTATGGCGATGCGATTTTACCGAATACTCATCAAATCCTATAATTGAAATTGATGATTTTACCGAAGTGGGCTCAATAGCCTCATCAAACTCAAATACAATTTTTGTATCAGAACTAATATTTGTTGAACCATCGATGGGTATAACGGATACCAGTATAGGTCCACTAATATCTTTGGGGCCACCCGTTGCAGGTGCTTGTGCCGCACAAGATAGAAAAAATATTATACATGTGATTGAAATTAGGGGTTTCATGGGAGCCAAAATTTACGACAATTAGTTACTTTCAAATAATATGAAGGATAAAAACTTATGCTTCCAGATTAAAAGGTAATTCTCCACAAAAAACCATTTTTAATTTTTGTATATCTGCCTGAATCACCTTGATGTTGAGTCCATCCTGATGTGCTTTCAGAAGTGCTTCAGCAAATTTTGGATCTCGCTCCCATTGCGGTTGAAACATTTTTGCATCTGACCGCTGTACCACAAACAAAACCATGCAATCTATGCCCTCTTTTGTCATTTCAGCCAAATGTTCAACATGCCTTTTCCCTCGTTCTGTAACCGCATCAGGAAATTTTGCGATACCATTCTCAACTAAAGTAACAGACTTCACTTCTACGTAAAGTGGTTTTTCATTTCGCATCATCAAAAAATCAAAACGATGTATTCCAAAGGGAACTTCTCGTCGGACGAAGTCCCAATCTTCTAAAAAATCAAGAAATTTACGCTTCAATAAAAATTCTACAAATTGATTCGGCAACCACGAATTGAGAGAAATTAATTGCTCGCCTAAATATACCGCCTGTGTTGAAAACTTTGTTTTCCGATTGGGATTACCTTCTCTTTTTATCAACAAAGTTACACCCGGAATTAAAAGCTCTTTTAACCGCCCTGGATCTGGCAAATGGCTCTCCACTATCTCACCGTTAAATTTTACTCGCGTTAAAAACCGATTGGGGCGATCAACAAATTCAGCTTCAAATAATTCCCAATCTAATGGCATTTCTATCTTTTTTAATGTTAAATTCATGTTTAAATTCTACCACGTTATGGACAACTTCTCTAATCATTTCCTTATTTCTATGCCCCACATGACTGATCCCTTTTTTCAGAAAAGTCTGGTCTATATTTGTGAGCATGATAGTGAAGGTGCCATGGGTGTTATTGTGAATAAAGCCATGCCATCTCAGAATGTTCAAGATATTCTGACCCAAACTGGATTAAACCTAATTAAACCTCATCCTGAAGTCTATTTAGGCGGACCCGTTGCCGTCGATATGGGACTCATCCTCCATGATGCCAGCTATAAATCTGAAGGTGAATTAAAAATCACATCGGAGGTAAAACTCACATCAAATAATCAAATCATTGAAGATATTATTAATAATAATGGACCCGAAAATTATTTGTTTTCATTGGGTTATTCTGGATGGGGACAAGGTCAATTAGAACGAGAAATTGAAGAGGGGGATTGGCTCATTATGCCGGCCAATTACAAACATATTTTCAAGATGCCCAATCATACGAAATGGTCTACCGCTGCCATACAATTCGGAATTGATATTAATTCTTTTAGCGGTGGTAAATCAGGGAAGGCGTAAAAATAGTAAAATAGTTGAATTGTAAAATGGTTAAATAAGAATTTGAAATTATTATAGCGTAGGCTTTAAGTTTTTAATATACGCATTTTGCATTTTTAATAATACCGTCAAATTCATTTCAATTAAATTCCCTCTATCTGTTTTTATTATACCCCTTCTTGTCGCTTTATTAATCCAAGTAATAGTCTCATATAATGAACCTCTTGAATAGTATAGAAATCAAATATTTTCTTTAAAGGAATATCTTCCATAACCTTCTGAAATATTTGCAGAAATTGAATCAGCTGACCGAACCAATTGTTTACCAATTGTATCTTTTACAAAATAATCCAAAACATTAACAATATCCCAAATTTCATTACTCAATTTCATAGAATCATTATAAATATTTAATTTGCTTAATCCAATATCTTCTATCATTTTATTTTCCAAATTTATTTTTTTATTTACCATTCTACCTCTCAACTAATCCATCTTTTCACTACTTACAATTCAACTATTTCACTATTTAACTATTTACCAATTACAATACTCACATCAACCCCTTATCGGCAAGGCTGGTGATTTCATTACCCGCAATAATGAGATGGTCGTGGACATGAACATCAATAAGTTTGCATCCATCTATAAGTCGTTTGGTGATAGAGATATCTTCTTTAGAGGGATTGGGATTCCCCGATGGATGGTTATGGACAAGTATGATTGCGGCCGCATCACGTTCCAAAACTAATTTTATCACTTCACGAGGGTAAACGGCGCTGGATGTCAACGTGCCTTCAAAAATGATTACAAAATCTAGAATTTCATTCCGACCATTCAATAGAATTAACCCAAAATTTTCACGGCTTTTATCTCGCAAAGAATGAATTAAATAATTTTTTATATCAATGGATGAACTAATTACTTCTTTATTTAAGATTTGATTTTTTAAGTATCGTCGCGAAACGGAATGAACTAATTTAATTCCAAAAATATTGGCAGGACCAACACCGACAACCTTTTCAAGCTGAATGGGGGATGCTTCTAATACCCCTTTTAAGGACTGAAATTCTTCAATCAATTGTTTAGCTGTAGATTTTTGATCTCGACGGTTATCTGCTAATTTTAGCAATAATTCAATCACCTCATAATCAAGAAATCCATCAATATCATTTTGTAGAAATCTTTGTCGTAAATTGGCATAATGGCCTTGGGACTTTGGCATAATTACCTCTGACTGTTTTATTGTGCACGAAATCTAACTCATGTTAGATTTACAGGTAGAAACTAAAACTTTTTATCCACATGAGTAAATAAAAATATGACATTAGAAAAATATAGTACATTTTGGGAGTTCTACCCTTTTTATCTCTCTCAACATCAAAATTCAGTTTGCAGATTACTCCACTTTATAGGAACAAGTATTATTATCCTCCTGTTAATATTCTATGTGGATTCAGCCAAGGACCTTTTATTTATTCCGTTGGTAGGGTATGGATTCGCATGGATGGGCCATTTTTTCTTTGAGAAAAATAAACCCGCAACATTTGAATATCCCCTTTATAGTTTGATGGGCGATTTTGTAATGTTTTGGCAGATTCTAACGCGGAAAGAAAAAATATAATTAATGGATTATTTATCTGACATTCAAAATGTGCAATCCCAAGAATTGCAATTTCAGGATCTCATGCTACATCGTGTTCATGAAATTCTTATGGTGGCCAGCCCATATGACTCATTCATTTTAGAAGAAGACGGTCGCCTTACAGAGCAAATCCTTCATGAGTATTTAGGAATGAATCTTAGCTATGCACCACGAGTGTGGAGAGCTGCCACAGCAGGGATTGCCCTTGAACTCCTTTCAAAACGCCCCTACGATTTAGTCATTGTCATGCTGAGAATTTCAGACATGGACCCTATTTCATTCGGGAAAAAAGTAAAAGAATTATATCCCAATAAACCCATCATTTTGCTGGCATTTGATGAGTCTGAGATTAAGCAACTTCCTGAACATTACGATGATTCCATTGACAGTGTATTTATGTGGACGGGCAACTCCAGTGTTTTCCCAGCCATAATAAAATACTACGAAGACAAAAAAAATATCAAACGGGATATCAGAAAAGGAAATGTTCGCGCTATAATCGTCATTGAAGATACGCCTAGATATTACTCAAATCTACTTCCCATGATTTATAAAGAGATTGTATATCATACCAAACTCTTGATGGATAAAAGTTTAAATAATACCCATCGATTACTTCATATGCGTGCTCGACCCAAAATGTTATTGGCTAAAAATTATGAGGAAGCAGAAAAATACTTCAAACGTTATCGCATGAATATTTTGGGTATCATATCTGATATTAGATTCCCCAAAAATGGAAAAATGAATCCAAATGCGGGACTTAAATTTGCAAAATTTGTCCGCTCCGTAGAAAAGACCATGCCCATCGTCCTCCAAACGAATGAGAAGGGATTGGAAAAGGAGGCTAAAGAACTTTCCGTATTACTGTTAGAAAAAAAATCTCCCACCCTTTTTCAAGATTTGCGTGAGTTCATGGTACTTAATTTTGGATTTGGTGATTTTGTCTTTAGAAATCCAGACGGTGTTGAAACTGGTCGCGCAACCAGTATAATGGAACTCTGTGAAATTCTTCAAAATATTTCGGAAAAATCTTTAGACTATCATGCCTCCAATAATCACTTTTCAAATTGGCTGGCAGCTCGTGGAGAACTTTCTCTCGCTACCCAATTTCGAGAAATTAAAAAGTCTGATTTCAAAACTTTAGAAGAACGACGACAAAATCATATTCGTCTCATTCAAGAATTTCAAAAGGAAAATCGCTTAACTCAAGTAGTGGATTATAAAGTTAAATCTGGAACTCGTTCCGCCAACTTCCTCAGAATAAGCTCAGGATCTTTAGGGGGAAAAGCGCGCGGTTTGGCATTTGCGAATCTATCTTTATCCGAAACAAAGTTAGCGCAAAAGTTTCCAAATATTAAAATTAGAGTGCCAAAAATTGCGGTAATTGGTACGGATGAATTTGATCGATTTATGGAGGTAAACCAATTTTGGGAAGTTGCATTAAACTCAAAAGATAATGAAGAACTTGCAAAGACCTTCTTGAAGGGAAGACTTTCACGTGAGCTAGTCCATTCCCTCAAAGAATATTTAAAAGAGGTAAACTATCCTTTAGCAGTTCGATCATCCAGTTTGATGGAAGATTCGCAATACCAACCCCTTGCCGGCATGTATTCTACATTTATGCTACCCAACTCACATGAGGAATTAAAAGAGCGGTTAAGTCAAGTTTGTGAAGCCATAAAACGAGTTTTTGCATCAATATTTTTCCAAGAGCCTAAATCCATGATGGATAATATTATCCAACGTCATGAAGAAGAAAAAATGGCAGTTATTATCATGGAACTAATTGGGCAACAAAACGAGCAACGATTCTATCCCACTTTTTCAGGTGTGGCTCAATCATACAATTATTATCCTGTTTCATATATGAAGCGGGAAGAAGGCATTGCCTTTGTAGCGCTGGGTTTAGGTCGAACCATTGTAGATGGCGGAAAGTCTTTACGATTTTCTCCCAAGTACCCTAATATTTTACCTCAATATTATTCAATTCGCTCAACGACCCAAAACTCACAGCATGAATTTTTTGCATTGGATTTAAATAATGGCGAAAGTCCACTTACTGGTGGCGAATCAGAAAATCTCAAATCATACTTACTCAATGATGCCGAATCAGATGGGGTACTTAAACATTTAGCCTCTGTAGTATCTTCTAATGATAATGTAATTCGTGATTCACTAAAATATGATGGCACGCGGGTGCTCACTTTTGCATCCATTCTAAAGTTTAAGCGAATACCCTTGGCGGAAATTATAAACAGACTTTTAGATTTGGGGACTATTGCGCTGGGTTGTCCTGTTGAAATTGAATTTGCAGTCAATCTTTCTGATAATAAAGATATACCTGATGAGTTCTGTTTACTCCAAATTAAGCCCATGGTTATTGGGGGAATGCAAACCACTGATTTACTTACCGAAGAATCGCCTGAAGATATATTATGCAAAAGTGATTTAGTATTAGGGGATGGCATTAATCAGCAAATCCAGCATATTATTTATGTGGATCCTGATTCTTTTGATCGGAGTAAAACCCGTGAAATTGCAGAAGAAATTGAGGTTTTAAATAAGAAGTTAGGAAAGGATAATCCGTATATGCTCATTGGTCCAGGACGTTGGGGAAGTTCTGACCCATGGTTGGGTGTGCCCGTAAACTGGCGGCAAATTGCCAATGCTAAAGTGATTGTAGAAGTGGGCATGGATAAGTTGAATCCTGACCCCTCATTTGGGAGCCACTTTTTTCAGAATGTGACCAGTTTACAAATTGGATACTTCACTATCTCTAAACGTGACCACGAAAAAAATGTGGATTGGAATTGGTTAGCTAATTTTACAGAAAAAGAACAAACGACCCATCTACGTTTATTAGAACTCAAACATCCACTATTTGTTCGGATTGATGGAAGTAAAGGTGAAGGATTAATTCTTAAACCCAAGCCCCCCAAACAAGAACAAATGGACGAAGAATTGTCTTCTGGAATATAAAAAAGCCCCTCAAAGAGGGGCTTTTTTTATTAACCATTAACTATTAACTATAAAGTAATCTATACCACACCTTGATCAAGCATTGAATCCGCTACTTTTATAAACCCAGCTATATTGGCGCCTTTAACATAATTTACAGAATCACCAGATTTACCATATTTCACACATTGGCTGTGGATATTTTTCATTATGTCTTTAAGCTTTTCATCTACCTCTTCACGGCTCCAATTTAGACGCATACTATTCTGGCTCATCTCTAATCCAGATACTGCTACACCACCTGCATTGGCAGCTTTACCCGGACCAAACAGAACTCCCTTTTCTAAAAATACTTCAACTGCTTCAGGTTCTGTAGGCATATTCGCACCCTCTACCACGCATAAACATCCATTCTTAACTAAGTGTTTAGCTTCATCACCATTAATCTCATTTTGAGTTGCACATGGAATTGCTACATCACATTTGGCACCCCAGGGTCGTTTATCTGACCAATATTCACAGCCATATTTATCAGCATATTCTTTAATACGACCCCGTTTCTTATTTTTCAAATCCATGATGAATTGTAGTTTTTCTCCATCAATACCATCTGCATCATAAATTGTACCCGTTGAATCTGAAAGGGTTACCACTTTACCTCCCAATTGAATCACTTTCTCAGTGGCGAATTGTGCCACATTTCCCGAACCTGAAATGGCAACCGTTTTACCTTTAAAATTATCGCCATTTTCATTCAACATTTCTTTTGCAAAATAGACGGCACCATAGCCGGTGGCTTCAGGCCGAATTAGGCTACCGCCCCAGTTCAATCCCTTGCCAGTTAGAACACCTGCGAATTCATTGCAGAGTCGTTTATACTGGCCAAACATAAATCCGATTTCGCGACCACCCACCCCAATATCTCCAGCAGGAACATCTGTATTCGGGCCAATATGTCGAAACAGCTCGCTCATAAATGACTGACAAAAACTCATAATTTCATTATCAGATTTACCTTTCGGATCAAAATCTGAACCCCCTTTGCCCCCACCCATAGGAAGTGTGGTCAAGCTATTCTTAAAAATTTGCTCAAATCCTAAAAACTTCAATATACCCAAATCAACTGAAGGGTGAAATCGAAGTCCACCTTTATATGGTCCTATGGCAGAGTTAAATTCTACCCTGAAACCACGGTTCACATTCACGTTACCTTGATCGTCGCGCCATGGTACTCTGAACATAATCACGCGTTCCGGCTCGACTATTCGATCTAATATTTTATGATGGAGGTAATGAGGATTATCCTCTAAATAATCCCAAATTGATTCTACCACTTCTTTTACCGCCTGATGAAATTCTTCTTCAGCGGGATTCTTGTTAATCACCGTTTCCATAAATTGGTCAACTGATGTGTACATATGTTCTCCTGTAAAACTTTTAAAAAATATTATATTACTTTAGCCCAATATTGCATTACCATTCAACTTAATCTCTGCATCACATCTTCACTAAATTAATTGGAAAATACTGGCGAAAAATTACGAAGATTCTAAACGTAGATAACCAAAAAAATATTGGGGTGGTATATAAAAATATTCTTAAATTGGAAACGTATTAAACGAATACCGTTTCCTATGGCAAACAATAAAAGTACACAAGAATCAATTATACTCAACCATGGATTTGAGCGGCTCATCACGGATGGGGTTCGGTCATTTACAGTAGAAAATTTAGCGGGATGTCTGTGCATGAGTAAGAAGACAATCTATAAATTTTTCCCTACAAAAGAAGCCCTCATTGATAAAATTGTTTCGTTTCGACTGGCTCAAATTGAAGCTGAAATTAAGGCCGTAATTGAAAGTGATTCCAATCCTATTCAGCAATTTTTAGGGGTAATGAACATTTTTTATAATTCTACTGCCAAATTAAAAATTGAACAAATTGGGGAGTTAAAGAATAGATATCCTAAAATGTGGACACGTATTGAAACCTTTAGACTAAATAGACGAGAAGATTTTTATTCCATCTTAAAAAATGCACAAAAAAAAGGATTGGTGAGAGAAAATTTGGATATTGATCTCATCGCCACCATTTATACAAATATCATTAATTCCACTTTTCAACCTGAGTTTTTTATCGATAATTCACTCCTGCCAAGAGTAGTTCTTCCAGCATTTGTTGAAATGGTTTCAGGCGGATTACTCAGTAAAGATGGTCAGAAGTATTATCAACAAATTAAAGGAAGTACAACATGAAGTCTTGGTTATCTCAGCAAGTCTTAACACATCCCAAAAGATTAATTATTGTGAATGTATTATTTACTATCCTATTTGCCTATGGTCTAAAATGGTTAGTCATCGATGATAATTTCATGAATATGTTGCCCAAAGATATTGAATCTCGGCGCGTTTGGGAAGAAGTTGAAGCTGAATTTGGTGCATCAGAAATGATGTTTATTGCTTTCGGGCATTCAGGAAAATCTATCTATCATCAAGAGAGTTTTAAATCCGTTTGGGATTTAACTGAGCTTATTGAAAATTCACCTTATGTAGATGAAGTAATATCAATTTCTACCATGAATCGTATGGATTCTGAAGATGGATTTATGGAAATTGATGATCTGCAACCTAATCGAAATCTTTCAACTGAAGCTATTCAAGATATCAAAATATACTTGGATAATAATCCAGATATGAAAGCCAGGGTTATTGGAAAAAGTGGTGACTTCATGAGCATGGTAGTTCGGCCTAAAGATGGAAATGAAGTGGTCTTATTCACCAATAGTGTATTGGCCATAACCGATTCACTCTTAACTGATTATGAAGTTCACTATGCTGGGAATTCATATATCACAGGTGTGGTTCCAGAAATTGTTCAGAATGATGTTTCCAAACTCATGGGAATTGGTATCATTATTATGGTGATTATGCTGTTAGCTAATCTCCGAAATGTATCTGCTGTTGCCATGGTGATGCTAATAATCATAATGTCTATGGTGAGTATGTTGGGGTCAATGGGATGGATATTTTATTTAACGGGAATCGAATACTTCCACTTTTCAATGATGAATACTTCAATGCCAATTATATTACTCACTATAGCCAATTCTGACAGTGTTCATTTTATTACTCGATTTTTCAGAGAGGTCAGAAAGAAAAAAGATGTTAATGAGGCCGTTACCAAATCATTAAATGCATTATTTCTACCTATATTTTTAACGTCACTCACCACAGCCGTGGCATTTATGACACTTATTTCATCACCCATTAAACATATGATGGGATATGGGATTGCAATTGCTTTTGGGATTTTATGGGCATGGATATTATCCTTAACCATCCTCCCATCCCTTATAGTTTTAAAAAAATGGAATTTAAATTCTGCCGCATTATCCCAAAGTAGCTATTTAGAAAGATGGATTGAAAAATTAGGGCAAAAAAATCTCATGGTTCCAAAACGCGTGTTGACTTTTGGAGCATTATTAGTCTTTATCGTTTCATTCGGACTCTGGAAAGTCAATGTAGAAGTAAATGTGATTAAATTTTTCAAACCTGGAAATCCCATTCGAGAAAGCTCCGAGTTTATTGATCGGGAATTAACCGGTTCTATGAGTTTATTGTTTAAAACGACAGGAGATATGAAGGATCCCCATGTATTAAATGATATGTTATTGATACAAAAAAAAGCGGAATCTTTCCCTCAATCTAATACTTCTATCTCTATTGCAGATGTTATCAAAAGCATGCATAAAGTGGTTATGGATGACGACCCCAAATATGAAACCATTCCAGAAACACGGGGTAAAGTTAATAATCTATTCACCATGTATAGCATGTCTGGCGATCCTGACGATTTCAATTCTCTGGTTGATTATAATTATGAAACGGGACTCATAACGTCATTACTCAATTCAATTTCTACCAATGAATCTGTAGAAATGGTGACCGAATTGGAGTCATTTATTGAGGACGAGGTAACCTCTGATTTAGAAATTAAAATTTCAGGAATGGTGGTTTTCCTACGAGATTTTGTGGATTTAGTGGTTCGCTCATCATTTATCAGTATTGGATTATCTATTATTATTATCTTCATCATCGCATGGATATTTTTTGGATCTGTTAGATGGGGACTACTTTCTGTAATTCCACTGGTTTCGGCCATCATTTTAAATTTTGGACTTATGGGACATTTTGAAGTTCACTTGAGCCACATGACCGCATTACTCACCTCCATAATTATTGGCGTTGGCGTTGATTTTGCAATCCATTATATTGCTGAGTTTAGACGTAATTCTCGTCGGGGGTATAGTATCGATGAAGTGAGTATAAAAACCACAGAAGATGTGGGATATCCCATTCTTCTTGACGTGGCATCAAATATGGGATTCGCAGCACTATTATTCTCCGCATTAATACCCTTAAATTACATGGGTGGTCTTATGGTATTTGCCATGATTTCAACATCTTTGGGAACCCTTACATTATTGGCAACTATAGTAGAAATATTTAAAAAACATCTTTATAATAAATGAGAAATTCATGAAAGTAATCAAATTAATATCCATTAGTATTTTATTTCAAAGTCTCTTTGCACTCACTGGTATTGAACTTGCACAAATAGTGGATGACCGAGAATCTCCAATAGATATGAAGTCTAATATGAGTATGTTTCTGACTAATAAAAATGGAAAGACGCGTACCTCATCCATTCGTTCATATTCTAAAGATGGAAATAAAAAACAGATTCTTTGGTTTTTAGCTCCAGCGGATGACAAAGGTGTGGCCTACCTAAAAATTGAACATGAAGATAAAAATGATGATATGAAACTATGGTTACCCAATTTCAAAAAAGTTCGACGCATCTCATCCCGAAAAAAATCTGAATCATTTATGGGTTCTGATATGAGCTATGAAGATATGACCAGTCGAAATATGGATGAATATACCTATTCAATTTCAGGTGAAGATATTATTAATAATGTGGATTGCTATATTTTAGAGAGTATTCCGAATGGAATAAAAACCGAATACTCAAAACATAATTCTTGGATTACTAAAGATACTCACTTGGCTGTTAAAGAAGAATCATTTGATAAAAATGGGGAACTACTCAAGAGTAAATCCATTATCTATCAACAAATAAAGAAATATCATATCATGAAAGAATTACATGTAAAAAATGTACAACGCAATCATCAAACGGTATTGAAATTTGACAATATTGAAGTTGATTCAGGGATCAAAGATAATATATTTCATGAGAAAAATTTAAAAAGAATGCCTAAATAGGGGACTCAATGGTCTTAGGTTACATCATATTTTTTAGCCTTTTAGGCAGTGTGGGAAGTGTACTGATTAGTGCGCTTTTCCTCGTTTTCCCAGATAAAATCCAAAAGGGGCTTATTCCTAAATGTATTAGTTTTGCAACGGGTACATTATTAGGGGCTGCATTTTTAGGCTTAATTCCCCATGCAGCAGAAGACTTTGGGGATGTCCGATTGACGCTGCTCATGGTTCTTGTGGGACTTATCATCTTTTTTATACTTGAAAAGTTTGTGATTTGGCGTCATTGTCATGATGACCATTGTCATGTGCATGAAGCCTCCGGATCACTCATCATGATTGGCGATGCATTCCATAATTTTGTAGATGGTATCGTGATTGCCGCTACATTTACCACGTCAATCCCATTGGGAATCACCACTGCATTTTCTGTAATTACCCACGAAATTCCCCAAGAAGTAGGCGATTTCGCCATCTTACTCAAAAACAATTACACCAAAAAACGAGCCTTTATGCTCAATATAATTTCAGGACTTAGCTCTTTTGCGGGTGCAATTTTAGCTTACTTTTTTATGTCATCTTTAACTAATGCAACTCCATATATCATGTCAATTTCTGCAGCCAGTTTTATATATGTGGCTATCAGTGATTTAATTCCCCATTTGCAAGAGCATACAAATCCTAAGGAGAGTATTATCCAAATCCTGCTCATTCTTGCAGGGATTTCAGCCATTTATTTTATGAGTCATACCCATTAAGAATATCATGCAGAAATTTCTTTTACTTTCAATATTCTCATGCGTATTTTGTCAAATTCAATATTCTGGATATATAAATACAGAAACTAAAATTAGAAATCATACGGGAGAAGTTTTAGACTTACCCTATCGGCTTTCTGAATTCAATTTTTCTTATACCTTTGCAATGATTGATATTATTTCAAAGGGGGATGTTGAATTTAGAAATAAATCCACGGAAAGTTTATTCTCTCTGCGAGAATTTTACATTGGATTTTATCCCTCCTTTGGTGAAATTCGATTGGGAAAACAAATTAACTCATGGGGACTCGCCGATGGAAATAATCCCACCGATAATTTAAAT
>JABHHG010000190.1 GCA_018671635.1 Fidelibacterota bacterium
ACTTACAAAATTCGTCTATTAATGCCATTCCTGGACCCGTATCAAACCCGATTATATCCCCCTTTTTTAAATGCTGTGGGATATGGGTGAAATTTGCAATGCCCCCAATGTTCAAAATAATTTGATCATCAGAAGAATTGTTAAACAAAAGCCAGTCCAAAAATGGCATGAGGGGTGCACCATTTCCGCCCACATTAATATCAGCTTGACGAAAGTTATATATTATGGGGATTTGAAATGTTTCTGCCAAAAATTGAGGGTCACCAATTTGATGCGTCATTACTCCATCTTCATGGTTGATAGTTTGGCCATGCATGGCAATGGCATCAATCTTCTCAGAAGCAAAATACTTTGTACAAAGTTGAGAGAATAGCTTCCCCAAGTGGGTATGGGCGATCTCAATATTTTTTCCATCAATAGCATTCTGAATAATAGTTTTGGTTTGAACTTGAAATGGCTCAGAAACCGATTTCATAATTTTATAATTGAATGAATAGTTTTCAGCAATTTTAATTTCAGCTAAGCACATATCTAATCCATCCATAGATGTACCGGACATGAGACCTAAAACCTTGAGATTATTAGGTTGATTCATTAATTTTTCTTTTTATCTATAACCCGAGACAACGATCCATTCTTTGAGTCCAATTTATTTTTAGCTTCAGACTTTGAGCACTTTTTAAATTCCATAACTAACGCTGTTTTTACTTCACCATCTGCTTTTTTGAGAAACTGGAGTGATTCATTATAATTTAAATTGGTAATTTGGGATACAATTCGAGCACCTCTATCCCATAGTTTGTCATTACAAGCAGTAAGATCAACCATCAAATTACCATATGTTTTATTTAATTTTATCATGGCTGTAGTTGTAATCATGTTCAAAACTAATTTGGTGGCAGTTCCCGCTTTCATTCGCGTAGAGCCCGTAATAATTTCTGGACCCACAATAACCGAAATCACATGATCGATATAAGATTTTGTAATAGGTGAATTACACATGAGGAGTCCCGTTATGGCACTTCTTGATTTGGCCTCTTTTAATGCACCATGTATGAATGGAGCTTTCCCATTTGCAGAAATACCGAGTACAACATCATTTTTGTTTACCTCTTTTTCAATGATGGAATTAGCTCCATTATTGGCACTATCTTCAGCACCCTCCACAGAATTCTTCAGAGCTTTATACCCACCAGCGATAATACCCTGAACCATCTCAGGATCGGTACGAAATGTTGGCGGGCATTCAGACGCATCTAATACTCCTAATCGACCACTAGTGCCTGCTCCAACATAAAATAGTCGACCACCATTCCAAAATGAATCTATTAATGATTCTACAAATAATTGGACTTGAGGTATGGCTTCCTTCACTACCTTCGCAACTTTTTCATCTTCATTATTGATTGTTCTCAATATTTCGCCAATATCCATTGAGTCAATATCCATAGAATTAGGGTTTTGTTGCTCTGTAATCTTTGTACTATTCATCTTTGTTTTCTCTTTATAAACCATCTAATTTATTTCACTATGTGGAATTTCAATTGTAATGCTTGACCTAAACTTAGCCATAGCCGGATTAATTTTATCAATCATCTTTTCTGGTTCGGAGATTGCGCTCATTTCAGCAAATTCTCTACAAATCAACGTCTGGCTCAAACAAAAAATGCGTCTATCTAAATGGGCGGCAACAATTCTTGAGAATAAGGAAGAATATTTAGCTATCATCCTTATCGGAACAAACTTTGCAAATATTCTCACCACTTCATTTGCCACTATATATTTGCTTCGCCTCGATGTAATTTCCCCTCAAATGATTGTGATTCCCATTGCAATAATTATTCTACTATTTGGTGAAATTTTGCCCAAAACTATTATTCGTGAATACGCAAATATTGGAATTGTTATTCTCTCTCCCATATTGATTATTTCTCGAATCATGATGTTTCCCATCCTCTATATTATTAAAAAGTTTGGGTTTATGGATGTAACCGAAACCCAGTCAACCTCAGATGAATTAGAAGAGAAACGAGATGATTTACAATTTGTATATGAACAAGTAGATGACAAAAAAACCATTGAGAAAGATCAACAAGAACTCATTACCAATGTTTTTGAAATTAGTGAAATAACGGTTTACGAAGCCATGACACCTCGCACAGATATGTCAGCCGTTTCTAAGGATGATTCTCTGGAAAAGGTTCTCCATACTTTCATTGATTCGGGGCATTCAAAATTACCCGTTTATGATAAAAATGTAGATAATATTTTGGGGGTCATATACCTCTATGATTTATTTAATTCTCCTGAAAATTTAAAAGATGTAATAAAACCCGTACATTTTACCCCCTATTCAAAACTGCTTATGGATCTGATGGCAGAGTTTCAAAACTCTCGACACGCATTAGCCATAGTATTAGATGAACATGGTGGCACTGCAGGGCTTATTACGGCAGAAGATGTATTTGAAGAACTATTTGGTGACTTCGAAGATGAATTTGACACGGATACTGCTGAAGGAATCACCCATGACGATGGCTCAATTTCTGTAGATGCTAAAATGGATTGTGAAACCTATAATGATCGTTTCACTGATATTTTCCCTGAAGGTGATTATGAAACATTGGGTGGATTTATCATTGCGGATACCGGTCGAATTCCCAATCAAGGTGAGCGATTATTTACCTCCATTGGTCAAATTGAAATTGTTAAAGCATCGGCACGTCGAATTGTACAAATTCGAATTTATTCTGCAAATTAGGGCGCAACTATTTGGATAAACATAATTTATCTCCTGCATCATTTATTGGGGTTCAAGGCAAAGACATCATTTCATTTGGTTCTGGCCAACCCGATTTACCACCCCCAAAAGAAGTCTATAAAATTCTCCCCCATTATTCTGATTTTAAATACGGACTCATTCAGGGACAAGAAAACTTACGTAATGCATTGTCAAAACAATACCCACATTCCACAGCAGATAGTTTTGTAATTACCAATGGTGCATCTGAAGCATTAGATCTTACCTTAAGAGTTATTTCTTCGTATGACCACCATCTGCCCAAAAAAGTATTGATTACGAAACCATATTATTATTCATATCCACATATGATAAAATTTGCTGGGATGGAGCCCGTCTTTGTAAATACAAAAAATGGCAGAATTGATATGGATGATTTGCGAGTTAAAATTGGTGGATGCAGAGCCATTATCATAAATTCGCCATCAAATCCAACTGGACGTGTTGAGGCCGTAGATAGTCTAAAAGAAATTGAAAAAATTGCCCAAGCACAGGGCACTTACATCCTTTCTGATGAAGTCTATAAAGATCTCATTTATGTGCGGGAAAACTATCTCATTGAGGGACCTCATGTGGTCACTATAAATTCCTTTTCAAAGACATATGCAATGTGTGGCTTTCGAGTGGGCTATCTTTGGTCACTGGATTCAAAATTAGTAAATGATGTGATTTCCATAAAAACGCATACGTCTATGAATACCAATATTCTTGGCCAAGAAATGGCCTATGAGGCTACTAAAGTTCCTCGAAAATTTATTGATGATCAACTCATCATCTGGGAGGAAAGGCGAAATCTTCTTTATAATGGGCTGAAAGAAATGGGGTTTGATTTATGGAATCCTGAAGGTGCTTTTTACATGATGCCAAAAGTTGACAATGCCCTTGATTTTGTGTGGGATTTATATAAAAATTATAGTGTAATTTCCTATTTAGGCGATTGGTTTGGCTCACCGGGGAGGGTCCGTTTTTCGTATGCCTTGGATGTGGAGAAAATTGAGATGGGACTATCTAAAATTGAAGACTATCTACAAACAAAAAAGGGAGCATAGGCTCC
>JABHHG010000010.1 GCA_018671635.1 Fidelibacterota bacterium
AACTGCCGTTGCTATTGATGCAATTATCAACCAAAAGGTAACCCAAAATACAGATGCTCCGGTATATTGTATTTATGTTGCCATCGGTCAAAAGGCTTCTACAGTTGCCACTATAGTTTCTGAATTAGAAGAAAATGGTGCCATGGAATACACTACTGTTGTGGCTGCAAATGCGTCTGACGCTGCGCCGCTTCAGTTTATTGCACCTTATGCGGGTTGTGCAATGGGTGAATTCTTCCGTGATAATGGTCAACATGCACTTATTGTTTATGATGATTTATCAAAACAAGCTACTGCATACCGTCAGATGTCACTTGTGCTTCGTCGTCCGCCAGGTCGTGAAGCATTCCCAGGTGATGTATTCTACTTACACAGTCGTTTGTTAGAGCGTGCCTCTAAATTATCGGATGCTGAAGGTGGTGGTTCACTGACTGCATTACCGATTATTGAAACACAAGAAGGTGACGTATCAGCATACATCCCTACAAACGTGATTTCAATTACGGATGGCCAAATCTATCTTGAAACTAACCTTTTCAATTCTGGTATTCGTCCAGCAATTGATGTGGGGCTTTCTGTTTCTCGGGTAGGTGGTGCTGCTCAAATCAAAGGTATGAAGAAAGTTGCGGGAACACTTCGTTTGGATCTTGCTCAATACCGTGAACTTGAAGCATTTGCTAAATTTGGTTCTGACCTTGATAAAAATACGCAAGCTCAACTTACCCGTGGTGAACGAATGGTTGAAATCTTGAAACAAAATCAATATGTGCCAATGCCAGTTGAAAATCAGGTGGCCATCATCTTCTCTGCCGGTAAAGGTTTATTAGATGATATTGCTGCAAACAAAGTTAGAGAATTTGAGGGTGCAGTACTTGAGCATTTAATGACAAGCCATAGTGATTTACTCGCATCTATTAAAGATTCTGGTAAAATTGCGGATGATGTTGCTGAAAAACTTGAAACTGCTGTTGCAGACTTCAAAAAAGGATTTGCGGCATAATTCATGGCAAATCTTAAGGACATTCGCAATAGAATCAAATCTGTAACCAGTATTCAGCAGGTTACCAAAGCCATGAAAATGGTGGCGGCTGCAAAGATGCGTCGGGCACAAGAAAATATGGAGCAAGCGCGCCCATATACGCACCGTCTCTCTAAAATGTTGGATTCTCTGATTCTTGAGGTGGATCGCAATATGCTTCCTGAATTACAAGCACGTGAAACCGTAAAACGCAAATTATTTGTGGTGGTTACCGCTGATCGTGGAATGGCTGCGGCATTCAACACTAATGTTACGAAAGTAGCACAAAAAGCCATTGATGAATTCGGTAAGGATAATGCAGATCTCATTTGTATTGGTAAAAAGGGAATCAGTTTCTTTAAGAATAGAAATTACAACATTGTTACTGATTATCTTGGTTTTTGGAATGGTTTAAACTATCAACATGCCATTGACATGGGTAAAAATATTATTACCCGTTTTGTAGATGGTGAAGTTGATCAAGTGCAGGTTATTTACAACAAGTTTATTAATGTGGGTAAGCAGGAAGTTCAAAATGAAACTTTCTTACCCCTTGCCTATGAACCCAGTGAAGATGCCGCTCCAGTTGCATCAGACCGAATCTTTGAACCATCTAAAGATGATGTGGTGAAAGCATTAGTTCCACGATATTTAAATACGAAAGTATGGCAATATCTACTTGAATCATTTGCAGCTGAACAAGCAGCTCGAATGGTCGCTATGGAAAATGCCACTACAAATGCACAAGATATGATTAAAGATTTGAAGTTACAATTCAACAAGGCTCGCCAAACTGCGATTACAACAGAAATGTTAGAAATCGTGAGTGGTGCAGAAGCCTTAAGCTAAAAGAGGATATTTTATGTCTGGATTTGGAAAAGTTTCACAGATAATGGGTGCGGTGGTTGACGTTGCGTTTGAAGACGGTCAGCTTCCACAAATTATGAACGCTTTAGAAATTGAGCGTGAAGGTGAAAGTAAACTTGTTCTTGAAGTTGCACAACATCTTGGTGATAGCGTAGTTAGAACCGTTGCCATGGATACTACCGATGGTTTGGTTCGGGGTGCAAAAGTATTAGATTCTGGAACACCTATCATGGTTCCGGTTGGACCAGAAACATTGGGACGTCTATTTGATGTGTTGGGTAATACCATCGACCAAAAAGGTGATGTGGGTACAGAAAAACGACTTCCTATTCACCGTTCTGCACCGAAACACGAAGACCTAACCACTTCAAAAGAAGTATTGGTTACGGGTATTAAGGTTGTTGACCTTATGGAACCATATACACGGGGTGGTAAAACAGGTTTATTTGGTGGTGCCGGTGTAGGTAAAACCGTGTTGATTCAGGAGCTTATCAGAAACATTGCAACTGAGCATGGTGGTTTCTCTGTATTTGCCGGAGTAGGTGAACGTACTCGTGAAGGTAATGATTTATATAATGAAATGACTGAGTCTGGAGTGATTGATAAAACCACCATGGTCTTTGGTCAAATGAACGAACCCCCTGGTGCACGTCTTCGAGTGGCTCTTTCTGGATTAACCATGGCTGAATATTTCCGTGATGAAGAAGGGAAAGATGTACTTCTATTTATTGATAATATTTTTAGATTTACACAAGCCGGTTCTGAAGTATCTGCGCTATTGGGTCGTATGCCTTCAGCGGTAGGTTATCAACCTACGCTTTCTACAGAAATGGGTGATTTGCAAGAACGTATTACATCCACCACAAAAGGTTCAATTACATCTATTCAAGCGGTATATGTACCAGCCGATGACTTGACTGACCCTGCGCCAGCCACTGCATTTGCGCACTTGGATGCAACTTCTGTGCTCGAAAGAAAGATTGCTGAGTTGGGTATCTATCCAGCGGTAGATCCATTGGCCTCTACTTCACGTATTTTAGATCCACGTGTAATTGGTGACCGTCATTATGGTGTAGCTCGAAATGTTCAATCTGTACTTCAAAAATATAAAGATTTGCAAGATATTATTGCGATTTTAGGTATGGATGAACTTTCTGACGAAGATAAACAAATTGTAGGTCGTGCACGTAGAATCCAAAAATTCATGTCACAACCATTCTTCGTGGCTGAACAATTCACCGGTGTTAAAGGTCGTTATGTTTCAATGGAAGATTCAATCTCTGGATTCGAAGCTATCTTAAATGGTGATGCAGATGAACTACCTGAAAATGCTTTCGCATACGTCGGATCAATCGATGAAGCTTTTGAAAAAGCGAAAGGTATGTAATGTCTAAGACATTTCAACTTGACATTATTACACCTGCAAAAGTTATCAGTGTGGGGCAAGTAGAGTATCTACGTGCCCCTTCTACTGAAGGCCTCTTTGGTGTTCAAGCCGGGCATGCCCCGGCAACCATTACCATGGGTATTGGTGAAATAAAAGTGACCCAAGATGGTAAAGATTTATTCTATGCCACTAATGGTGGATTCGCAGATATCAATACTGAAGGTGTATTATTGCTGGTAGAAACGGTAGAAGATGCTAACACTATCGACACTAATCGCGCATCTGAATCAGGTAAACGTGCAAAGTCATTCTTGAAGGATGCTTCAAATGATGTAGAGCGTGCCCAAGCCGCATTAAATCGGGCAAAGAATCGACTGAAAGTGGCTGAAAAAATATAATAATTTGAATCGCCCTTCGGGGCGATTTTTTTTACACTTTATTGGAACTCATTCCAATACCACACGTAAAACTTCCTTTAAAATATGAATCGAATTATCATTATGAAAAAAATCAATTTATTACTCATTAGCACAATGCTTATAGTTGGATGTGCAAAAAAAGTGGAGCCAACTCCAGAAATTGTAGAAGCTCAACCTACAGCTGAAACGGTTGAAGTAGATACTGTAGAGACTCCTGTTGAAGTTGTAATTAGTCCACAAATTGTTGAGGTAGAAACTGTTGAAGTGGTCATTGAAATTTCAGTACCCACAACCGATGAAGACGCAGAAGCGGCACCCCTTGTGGAAGAAGTGGTAGAAACTCCGCCCACTCCACAAAAAGAGATTAAGCCATCATTCGATTTTGATCAGGTTTTCCCTGATAGTGTGTGGACAAACTATATGACCAAACGAGGTGACTACCTCTCTCTTATCGCCTATAATGAATATGGCAATGCCAACGAATGGCGACGTATTTATAATTGGAATAAGAAGCATTGGGAAGAACGTAAAATTGGACCCAATAAAGAGAATCCAAATTTTATTTATCCCTATAAAGAATTGGACCTAAAAAAGCCGGCTGAAAATTCCATTGAATGGGCATACGAATTTAATAATCATATAGTGACCGAAGGTGAATCACTGTGGTCAATCGCCAAAATAGAATACAATGATGAATTGGCATGGGTGGTGCTCTTTTGGGATAATGAAGAATTACTCAATGAGAATGATGGTAAAATTTATCCGGGCATGGAAATCAAAGTTCGCTCAGAATTATGGCCAGAGTTTGAGTAAAAATGTAATTCTTTAAAATTCAATAACTGAAGATAATAATAGCCAAATTAAAAAGAATATAGAGCTCACAAGATGGATACTACGATTTTTAATGAATGCCAAAGAAGCAAACAAAAACGATAAAATAACTAGAAATAGCCTAACTTGAATAATGGTGATAGAATCCCTCGAGTAAAAAATAAAAGTGCTATAGATATAAATACTGGTTTTCTGTTCTTTAAAAATTGAGTCTCTAATGACTTATCTTCTAGCTCCTCAAATCTATCAAAAAATGAATAAAAAACTAGATATAGTAGCCCCGACTGAAACATAATAAATAATAAATAGTATCTTTTCCATTCAGTTACTTCTCCCCAATCCGTGAAAAACCCCCACCAAGAAGCTCCAATCAAAAAAAATAAAAATAGCGACCAAATCCACCAGACCCAATAATGTTTAATTTCTTTATAATGCTGAAGATACTGCGCTATACAAGAAAGTGCATGAGACAATGCTAAACCATAGACTAATGAAATGAATGTTGATATATATGTAAATGATACTTCCATTGTTAATCCCTAACTAAATATCTGAAATGCTGCCGGTATCATCTTCACATGAATGGGGGTTGAGCCGATTACTTCCCCATCAATATTTAATATTTCATCTCGCTCGGGTATGAGTGAAAATTCTGAAACTTGATAATATTCTAAAAGTGGACTATTTATATGAGAGCCATCATATACTTGAGGTAACATGGTTAAAAGTTTTAACCGGCTGGGGCCATGTCGAACTACCACAATATCCATGAGACCATCATCTAATTTTGCTCTGGGTGCCATTTTCATTCCCTTGCCCGTGTACATGGTATTGCAAGCAATAATAAAAGTGAAGTCATCAATAATCTTTTGGTCATCCAGAATCAATGATGCGGTTCGTGGTTTAAATCGCATCACTTCAAAAATACTGAGTAATGTGTATCGAGCTTCTCCCAACCACCTCCAGTTTTCTGCTCTTCTCCCAACATCCGTAACCAGTCCCCAGCCAATAATATTGAATGCATATTTGGTTACATGATTAATTTTTACTTCTGCAACATCAATTTTACGTGTATTCCCACCAATGATTGCCTTTGCTGCATCAATAGGGTTCATCAGTTCTAAATCATGCATAAATGAATTTCCCGTACCCCCCGGAATTAGCCCAATAGAGAGTTGCTTTTTATCGGGGCGAGTCAGCATTCCATTCACTACTTCATGCATGGTGCCATCACCGCCAATTACAATCATTCCATCGTATCCGTCAAAATCTAACTGATGGGCCAATTCATTAGCGTGGCCGGCAAATGTGGTTTCGATAATGGTAAGGTCTAAATTGGCTGCCTCCAGTACGGGCAGAATTTGCTTTAGCAATTTGGGACCCTTTTGTTGGCCACCATGGGGATTTAATGTAAGGTATAATTTTTTCATTTTTGCCATCAGTGAATGGGTGAATTATAGGACTAATTCATGCAGTAAGAAAAGAGAAATGACTAGGGTGTATATTTCTTCAATTTTAAGATGAGAGTTCCCACATTGGTTTTCTGTTCCATTTTTACTGGTAAGTGACGGTCATCATCAGAATACCAAACTTTCATTTTCCCATCATGTTTAAATAGTGGAACTCCATCATCAGAAATGGGAATTATTTGTCGTGTATTAAATTTTCCTTCAGGGACAGATACCTTTTCAATACCCCCCACCATTACATTCACTTTTTGCACAATACCATTTTCAACGGTGGTAAATTTATACGAATCACCCTCCGTGAGTGGCTGTTTCCGAAGCATAAATATGGCAGAAATGGGATCGTAAACTTTTGATTCTAATTGAATTGTTTTTTTAGTGGAAATTAACTTTAAATCTTTAGAAACATGGGCGGAGTAATCTAAATGATAACTGCCCTCGTTCACCTCTTTCTCAATTTTTACAAGCGTTAAATCATCTACGTTTGACCATACTTTTACCACATCACGAACCTTGTAGAATCGCGATAAAAATGAATTGGTCTTGATGGTTGACGTGATTAATAATACGGGTTCATTATTCAATATTTTGGGTTCTGATGTAAATACGGCTTCACCTGCATCAAAGAGTCTAAATCCCGCAGAATAGACTAATTTTTCGCCCCATGCGATTGAGAGAAAAATCATAATTAATAAATATATTAGTCTATTCGAAAATTTCATTGAGAATTCGTGTGGATGCATATTCTTTTTCAATAACAAATTGATAGGCTCGGTTCCCCAATTTTTCAATTTCAGATGGATGTTTAATTTTTTTAAATATTTCTGCCAATTCATTTCCATTATGAATCATTAATCCTGCACCAGTTTGAGTCATTTCTACGGCCTCATCTAAAATATCAACACGAGGGCCATAAACCACCATACATTTGTGCACCGCCGGCTCAATCACCGAATGAACGCCAGTAGAAAATCCGGCGCCGATGTAGGCAATTTTTCCATAGGTATATAAGTCTGCCAAAATACCCACTTTATTCACAATCAATACTTGTGGAGGATTCACTTCATTAAATACACATAATCGTTGATGAGATAAACCTTTTTCAGTCAGTAAATTTTCTAATGGCAGTAAATCACAATCCCCCACTTCATGGGGAACAATAATGAGGCGAATATCATTTCCAAAGAAATTTTTATCCATTGCATCTAATGTTTGAGAAAGTGTGGGAAGGTCTGAGTCCACTGTGCTGCCCAAAATAATATTCTGTGTATTATCAAAAATTGATGGTAGTAAATCTCTTTTACTATTCCGTGAGCGTTGAATTACTTGATCAAATCGAGAATCACCAGTTACTTTCACAATACTTTGGGGAGCTAAACTCAATATTGTATTTTTAAGATTTTCTGAACTGGTAAGAATGAAATCAAACTGATGAAACAACCATCTGTTAAATGATTTTAATCCAAAATAAAAACGGGTTGAATTGGGGTATAAATTGGCATTGATTAATATAGTTTGAATTCCT
The DNA here is from genome assembly GCA_018671635.1 of Fidelibacterota bacterium. Taxonomy (GTDB): domain Bacteria; phylum Fidelibacterota; class Marinisomatia; order SCGC-AAA003-L08; family D37C17; genus JABHHG01. The sequence continues at coordinate 7,514 of JABHHG010000010.1, forward strand.
AATAATCCAGCAAAATACAGATGAAATGGCCACACATCATGACGAGTAATAATATACTTTTGAGGCTTTAGCTTAATGAAAAATAATATGGCCGACCACGGTAAATCAAAGGGGTGATAGCAAACGGCATCTGCCAATTCAGTATTATTTTCTTTTTCAAAAATGGTGGGCGAAAAAAAGGTAAGGATTGTAAAATATTGGCTTCTATCTACTTCTTTTAATATGGGTTTGAGTTGTTCGTACTCTCCTGCAGATGCAGCATGAAAAAGTATTATTTTTTTACCTTCAGACGATAAATCAATCTTTGATCTTGCAGATTTAACACTTTTTTTACCATCCCATAAATGACTTCTAATTTTTTGATTAAATACTGAACTAAATAATATTAGGCCCAGAATAATGGGAGAAAGAATGATATAAAATAGAAAAATGAACACGGGCTATTGCCCTCGTTTACTTTTGGGAAAGAATAAAATCAACAAAATCCCTAAATGCACCATCACCACCAGAACGAGTGGTTAAATAATCTGGAGTAAATTGATCTAAAATTGGACTATTAGGTGGCATGGCAGAAATTCCAACGGCTTGTAAAACGTCTACATCATTTAGATCATCACCAATATAGGCAACTTCATCCAAGGTAATACCTAACTCTGTACAAACTTCTTTAAGACGTTTTAGCTTTTCATTTTCACCTTGGAAAATACGGTCAATCCCTAATTTTTGGGCACGCTTAGCCACTATTTCTGTATCTTCACCCGTCATGATAATCAGGGGAATTCCTGCTTCTCGCAACAATTTTACGCCCATGCCATCATACGTTGAAAAAGACTTCATAATATCGCCGTCAGCAGAATAATACATGCGAGCATCTGTCCATACACCATCAATATCAGTGCCCACTAATTTAATATTTTTTGCAGATGCACTCATATTACCAGAGTATATCTTCTTCTTTGATCACCGAATCCATAGGGATAGAAGCCTTTACAGTCTTTCCGATAACCGAAGCCATTTTCATGGGATTAATCCCCGTTCCGGGACCCTTTGTGGTAAGCATTTCACGAGTGATAGGTACACCCGCTTCGATATTTACATTTGAAACAATACTCTTTGCCAATTTTTTAAATACAGGAAGTTCAGATTCTTGTACTTCTTTTTCAAAAATTCCCATGGCATTTTCCACATGATGAATATCTCTCACTAATTTAGCAAATCCTTGCGGTTCAAGTGATGCGGCATGATCGCCACCTTTCATGGTACGATCTAATGTGAAATGACGTTCTATAATTCGGGCACCTAATGCTACTGCTGCAGTGGAAATTGCAATACCATGTTCGTGACCAGAATATCCAATCACCACATCAGGAAATTCATTTTTATACGTATGCAATACATTCAAATTAATTTCTTCAAATTGAGCAGGATAAGTAGATGTGCACTGTAATACTCCAATTTGATTATTAAATTTGCTTATCAACTCAACCGCAGCTTTCACAATTTCCATATTGGCCATACCCGTTGACAAGACCATTGGCTTTCCCTTTTTTGCTGCATGTTCTAATAATGGGAAATTGGTTAAATCTGCTGATGCCATTTTAAAAAATGACACACCCAACTCATCAAGGAAATCTATGCTTTCTTCATCCCAGCCCGACGCAGAAAATTCAACATCTAAATTTTGAGAAAAGGCTAAAATTGTTCTGTAATCATCTTCTGAAAGCTCTAACGCATATTTATGTTCACCATAGGTTTTACCAAAACTATTTCGATTATCATAAGGCATCTCTAAACCTTCTTTAGTCAAAATTCGTGAGATGGTTCGCTTCTGAAATTTTACTGCATCTGCACCACATTCTTTAGCTTTTGTAATTAGTTCTTTAGCAATTTCTACATCACCTTGGTGATTAATACCAATTTCAGCGATAATAAATGTGGGATGTGTACTCCCTACGGTTCGTGTACCTAATTTTAAATCCGACATAACATCCTATTAATTGTGTGGGTGAACCCTCAAATTTACAGTTTTTTCATACTTCTCTCCATATGATAATCTGCCCATTATTTTTTAGTGTAGCCCACCTCCAAAGCATAAATTTTAGGGAGGTGTGTAATAATTTGGCGCCAACTATTACCTTCATTATCACTATGCCAAATTGAGCCATTTGTAGTGCCAATATATAGTCCCACTGAATCAAAATGGTCTGTAATCATAGCCTTACTCATAACGGTAAACCAAGCATGCCACATGGGAAATCCAATATCTTGACGGAACCAGGAATCGCCCCCATCTTCCGAGCAGTATACTGCTGGTTGCCCCCCCGTACACACCCGCGACCAAATATCCGTTCCCTCCATAGGGAATACCCATAATATGTTCGGATCTTGTGGATGTACACAAAGTGAAAATCCAATATCGCCCATATCAATTCCTGCGCCAATATGCTTCCATATACGACTTCCCACATCTAACCGAAAAATTCCACTCTGATTTTGCTGATAAATACGACTGGGATCCATAGGGTGTTGCACAACCAAATGGGGATCTCTCCCCAATGAATCTTTTATTTCTGTGGTTAATAAACCTTCGTTCATGGATGTCCAAGACTCACCACCATCCATACTTTCAAATACACCGCCAGATGCCATCCCAATAATTAATGAGCGTGCATTTTGTGGATGTACCATAATGGAATGGATTTTCTCGTATTTGAGAGTAGATGAAACTGAATTTCCACACCACTTATCTATTTGAGGATGATTATTGAATCCACTCACTTCTTGCCATGAATCGCCAAAATCTTCTGACTTAAACAGGCCTTGTGGAGATGTTCCCGCGTACCACACATTGACTTCGCTTTCATGACCTGGCGTAAGTCGATAAATATGGGCAACTTTTTTTGAAGTGGAAAATTTAGGGGGTGATTTTACGGGAACCCAATTCATTCCAAAATCTGTTGATTTAAAAATCATGGGGCCATGTGTTTTGGTTTGAGCTGCCATCAAAATAGTTTTACTATCTCGAGGATCCAGTATCATATGATGAACAATTGAGCCCAGTAAATAGGGACCGTTCACTTCCCAAAATCTACGTTTTTCATCGGAGTAATAGATGAATCCACCTTTACTTGTACTTACAAGTAGAATTATTTCAGAAGTATTTTTTGCAGTCTTAACTGGTGCTTTTTTCGCCAGAGTTTTACGCATGGATTCCCTAGAATAGGAGAAAAATATACAGCAATATATGAATCATATCAAAAACAAAACAGGGGCCCTAAAAGTGCCCCTGTTTATAAATAATATTTTTTGAAAAGTTTACAGCTCTTTAAAATCACTCAATAGCTGATTCAACATATCTTTTGCATCCCCAAAAACCATAATGGTATTATCATAACCAAAGAGCTCATTTTGAATGCCTGCAAAACCTGGATTCATGGATCGTTTATTCACAATTACCGTTCGAGCTTTATCTACATTTAAAATTGGCATTCCAAAAATTGGACTGGACTTATCATGACGAGCGGCTGGATTTACCACATCATTTGCCCCCAAAATTAATGCCACATCACAATCTTCAAATTCTGGATTAATCTCATCTAAATCTTTCAACTGTTCATAGGGGATATTGGCCTCTGCCAACAAAACATTCATATGCCCTGGCATACGTCCGGCAACTGGATGAATTGCATACAACACCGTTTTACCTTGTGATTCTAACCATTCTCCCACTTCTCTGGCAGCATGTTGGGCTTGTGCTACCGCCAATCCATAACCAGGTACAATCACAATCTTTTCAGCCGCATCAAATATCATGGCTGCTTCTTCTGTAGAATAACTCTTAATATTTAGTTCTTGTGTCTCTCCCGAACTGCCGGAAACATCACCTCCCACTGCCCCAAAAATTACATTTTGCAATGAACGGTTCATACCTTTACACATAATTTGGGTGAGAATGAGTCCGGATGCACCTACCAATGCGCCACTAATAATGAGGGCATTGTTCATGAGGACGAATCCCGTAGCGGCGGCAGCAATACCTGAATATGAATTAAGCAGTGAAATCACCACTGGCATATCAGCACCTCCAATAGGGATAGTAAGGGTAACTCCCAAAATTGCGGCGGCGATTAGAACACCATAGAATAAATTTAAGTCTGCTGGAGTTTCTAAAATGAGATACCCCAATGCAAAAATAGAGATGAGTACCAACGTATTAAAAAGCTGTTGAGCAGGAAACAAAATAGGTTTTCCACTGATAAAGCCCTGTAATTTTCCAAAAGCAATAAAACTTCCCGTTAGGGTTAAGGTACCAATGAATACAGACAGAATTATGGTCACTAACAAGAATGTGGTGGGATTTTGATTATATTGGCTAAAAAATTCCGCGCTGGCAACAAGTGCAGAAGCACCACCA
>JABHHG010000008.1 GCA_018671635.1 Fidelibacterota bacterium
AACTTCTGTAGATAGAGATGACCTGAAAGATGACTTTGGGGCGACTATTTGGGCAGAGACGATTAATCAGGTTCATCGAATGGCACCTGATTGTACGGTGGAAGTATTAACGCCTGATTTTCAAGGGCATTTACCATCCCTCAAAAAAGTATTTGAGGCACGACCAGAAATATTTTCTCATAATGTTGAATGTGTGGAACGTATATCAAAAAAAGTACGAACTCAATCTATTTGGCAGCGAACCAAATCGGTATTGGAGGCATCCATAGAATTTGGATTATTGACCAAAACAGGTTTAATGGTGGGGTTGGGTGAAACAGATGATGAAGTTTTGGAAACCATGGAAGAAATGGCAAGCTTAGGGGTGGAAATTTTCAATGTTGGGCAATATTTACAGCCTACAAAAAACCATCTTGAAGTAGATCGATTCGTGCATCCAAATGTGTTTAAAATGTTTAAGGAAAAAGGATTAGCAATGGGCTACAAAGTGGTGGAATCTGGTCCATTGGTGCGGTCATCTTACCATGCGGATGAACAAGCAAAAATGTATGGAGTAAAGTCCAATCAGGGATAAAGGTATGATGAAATATTATTCAATAATGGGTGGAGTATAATGGCAGACGATAGACGAAAAGGTAGTTTTGGTAAAGGTAGAAATGATAGACCAGAACGAAAGTTTGCTCCTCGAGGGAAGGGGAAGTTTGATTCAAGCAAGAAAGGTCGATTTGATTCGAAATTTCCCAAGAATCCAATAACTTTAGATCGACGAACGATTCTTGAAAATATTAATGCTGAACCTGAGTGGGTGGGTAAGTTAGAGAAAAATCCCATTACCCATTTAATTATGAAATGTGCGCCAATTACAACATTAAATATGTTGAAGGATGTGTACCGAATGAAGCATCCGCATCCATTATATGCCTTGGCGGAAAAAAATACATTTTCTCATCTCAAATTGAAACAATTGATAAGCCAAGGTGCAAAGACATTGCCTGAACAGGATGATGAAAATATGAATCGTGATATGCGATTTTTCTCACAGTTACAGCTCTTGCATCAAATTGATGAACGGGGCGGAAATAGACATATCGCCAAAGTGAGATATCATATTGTGGAGTTTATGCGGTTTCAAAATGATGATGGTCGTTTTCCCATGTATTATCATCACCATGCACATGCGTTGCGAACATTATTGAAATTAGGTATTACGGGAAACCGCCTCATTGATAGGGGCATAAATTGGGTGATTAAACGCCAGCGAGATGATGGCGGTTGGATTCATCGTGCCAATGTGCCAACGGGAAAAAATATCGATAAAATTCCATCTTGTATTTGGACCACCGCTGAGATTGCCGCATTATTGTCAGAGAAAAGTGGATTTAAAAAATCTGATGAATTAAAACGAGCATGTGAATTTTTATTGCCAAATGTAGAAAAAGACAATGTAAGTACATTGCTCCCAGATGCGAATGCATGGGCTCAATTTAATATAACCTCAGATAGTAATTTGATGTTTGCTGGGGGTACGCTTAAAGTATTAGAAATTCTAGTGCGTGCTGGGTATAATCCGTCAAATCCACAATTTAAAAAATTATATGAGTGGTTTTTGGCGCAGCAAATGGATGATGGAATGTTTCCTATGGCGGCAGGAAATATGCCCATTGCGAACGAGGCGGTATCGGTACGAGCGATGGCATTGGTTAGAGCGGTAGAGTCAACACGGTAGTACTGACAAATAATCAGGTTATTATTGAATAATACGAAATTAAACTAATTTGAATGTAATGGCATGATATTTGTCAGAGTATAAACCATTAAATTAGTATCCATATTGGAGAAAGAATGGCAGAAGAAGTAAAACAAGAAAACGGTCAAGAGGATGTATTGGAGATTTATCCAATTTTACCATTGCGTAATACAGTATTGTTTCCGCAACAGATTATCCCTATTTATGTAGGCCGTGAACAATCTTTGAAATTGATTGATGATTTAGCATCAGAAGATCGTAAATATATTGTGGTTGTAGCTCAAAAAGATGGTGCAGTTGAGAATCCCACTGGCGATGAACTATTTGAAGTGGGAACGCTTGCAATGGTGATGAAGGTATTTGATATGCCTGATAAATCTAAGTCTGCCATTGTTCAAGGACTTGAGCGCGTTAAAATTAGTACCTTCACCCAGGACCAACCTTATTATAAAGGTTTGGTGCATAAAATTACAGACAAAGTTGAAGCAGGCGATGAGTTAGACGCCATTGAAATAAACCTTCAGGGGATATTCAAAAAATTAATTAAAGTTGCCCCATATCTTTCTGATGATCAATCCACAACTTTGTCAAATATTCAGAATCCTGCAAAGTTAGCGGATAAAGTTGTCTCATTAATGAATATTGCCACATCTGAAAAGCAGGATGTTTTAGATGAACTGGATATTAAATCACGATTAGAAAAAGCCACGGTAGTGGTGAATCGTGAAATCCAACGTATTGAATTGGGTGAAAAAATTCAGTCTGATGTTCAAGATGAAATTTCTAAATCTCAACGAGAATATTACCTCCGTGAACAGTTAAAGGCCATTCAAAAAGAATTAGGTGAAGAAGGAGTTGGCGTTGAAATTGAAGAATTAGAAGAAAAAATTCATAAAGCAGAAATGCCTGAAAAGGTGGAGAAGGTTGCACGAAAAGAATTAAATCGAATGCAGAAAATTCCCCAACAATCACCTGAATATACGGTATCTCGCACCTATTTAGATTGGTTAGTTGAGCTTCCATGGAAGCATGAGTCGAAAGATAATGAAGATATTGCCAATGCTGTGGTTGTATTGGATGAAGACCATTATGGTTTAGAAAAAGTGAAAGAGCGTATCGTTGAGCATTTGGCGGTGCGAAATTTGAAGCGTTCTCGTAAAAAAGAGGGCGAACCGATGAAGAGCCCTATTCTTTGTTTTGGAGGTCCTCCAGGCACAGGTAAAACATCAATTGGTAAATCTATTGCCAAAGCCATGGGCCGCGAATTTGTGCGTATCTCATTAGGGGGTGTGCGTGATGAAGCTGAAATTCGGGGACATCGCCGTACGTATATTGGTGCCCTCCCTGGTCGAATTATTGCCAGTTTGAAAAAGGCGGGGACGAATAATCCTATTTTCATGTTAGATGAAATTGACAAATTGGGAATGGATTTTAGAGGCGACCCATCCAGTGCATTGCTGGAGGTATTGGATCCGGAGCAAAACTTCTCATTTAATGACCATTATTTAGAAGTTGATTTTGATTTGTCTAATGTGATGTTCATTACCACAGCCAATCGAATTGATAGAATCCCCGGGCCTCTTCGAGATCGAATGGAAATTTTAGAGTTTACCGGCTATATTCAAGATGAAAAGGTTGAGATTGCCAATCGCCATTTATTGCCTAAGCAAATCAAAGAACATGGCTTAAAGAAATCTGAAATTTCACTCACCGATGATGCAATGAAGTTGCTCATTGATTCATTCACCCGTGAAGCAGGCGTGAGAAATTTAGAACGTCAATTGGCAAATGTGTGCCGAAAAACAGCCAAAGATATTTTAGTGAATAAACCAAAGAAAATTGTGATTGATACTGAAAAAGTATTGGAATACTTAGGCCCCAAACGATTCATTTCTGATGTGGCCGAGCGGACCAATAAACCCGGCGTAGTGGTGGGGTTAGCATGGACTGCCTTTGGTGGCGATATTTTATTTATTGAAGCATCAAAAATGCCTGGTAAGGGAATGCTCAAACTCACCGGTAAGTTAGGTGATGTGATGAAAGAATCTGCCCAAGCGGCGCATTCGTATGTTCGCGCTAATGCGGAACAATTAGGAATCCATAGAGATTTCTACAAAAAATTAGATATACATATTCATGTGCCTGCAGGTGCAATACCCAAAGATGGGCCTTCTGCTGGAGTAGCAATGGTGACCGCAATAGTTTCATTGCTTACCAATACGCCGGTGAAACAAGGCTTTGGTATGACGGGTGAAATTTCTCTGCGAGGAAATGTGTTACCTATTGGTGGATTAAAGGAAAAATCTACCGCTGCTCACCGAGCTGGATTAACGCATATTATGGCCCCCACATTGAATGAAAAGGATTTAGAAGAAATACCTGAAAAAGTTAAGAAAGATTTGAAAATTACTTTTGTAAAAGATGTTGAAGAAGCTCTAAAATTGAGTCTTGGCTTAACACCAAAATTGGTGAAGAAAGCCGAATTATAGAAATAGAAAATAGGGCGATTAACTCAGTTGGTTTAGAGTGCCTGCTTTACACGCAGGAAGTCGGGAGTTCGAGTCTCTCATCGCCCACATTATTTAAAACCCTTTTTCTCGACGTGAGATGAGGGTTTTTTATTCCCCTTTATTGTCTTCCTGCACTATTGGTCAGCACACG
>JABHHG010000007.1 GCA_018671635.1 Fidelibacterota bacterium
CTTTTGGCTATTCATGGCCTATAAAGATCAAAAATATAGAAAAATGCTTCTAATACTAGTTCCCCTTACCATTCTCTGCTGTGATCAATTTGGAGGCTTTATTAAAGATTTTGGACTCCGCGACCGGCCATGGTTTGCATTGGGTGTAGATAATATACGCCATCTGGGAGGAACAGGGGGTAAGCATGCCTCATTCCCATCAAATCATGCATCCAATATTTCAGGAATAGCATTCTTATTTTCCTTTATTTACCCCCATCTACGGCGTTATTTTTGGGGGTTTGCTATCTTAATCATGTTCTCTCGTGTATATATTGGAGTTCATTATCCTCTTGATGTATTTACAGGGTTTATGATGGGAATACTCATTTCTTGCAGCTTAGTTATTATTTATATAAAGGTTTTTTCTGATGAAACTATTTAAGGCTATTCTAATTCTTCCACTATTCCTAATTTCATATACCCAAGCTCAAAACATTGCAGGAACCTATAAACTTACAGGATTCAGTGCTGTTTCATATGATATCTCACGTACTGATTTCCCTATTATGATTTCTGATTCTTATGACCTTGGAATTGTAAAGCAGGGTGATCATTATAATGAAGGTGAACTGATAAATAAATTATTTCAAGAGCCTGTACCTGAAATTGCATTATTATTACAAGGTGTCGATTTAGAAGTTTCCTTCAATGGTGATGGCTCAGCATTTATTAATGAGGGGCATTACCCAACGGTTGAGACAGGTGAAAATTGTATCGCTACAGAAACTATACCAGCAATTACTGATGACTTTGAATATAATGAAGAAACTGCTCAAAACTATCATATACCATATAATGATATTTTTGGGAATGAATCATTGAGTCCTTTTAAGGGATTACCAGCTGGTAATTTTTCATTGAATGGATCAATTGTTTTCGATAACCTTCCATCTACACCAACAGAAGTTTCTATCCCCTTCCTATTAGAAAATTCAGTATTTGAAGATTCAACCATAACATATTTAGAAAATACAATTTTACCAGGTTTATCAGGTGGCTATCTAATATACTCAACTGAACTTGCAAGCATGATACCTGGAAATACATTTATACGACCAAATTTATACCTAGAATGGCATTCTATCGATGGTGAAGTCAGTGGATCTGGATTTGGGGATGAAATTGGAGAGGATGAAGATGGTGATGATACTGATTTTGATACAATATATGGTCTAGAAAACTTAAGAATATTTGAAATTAATGATGGTATTATTAACAATATTACTTGTGGGTCAAATAACTTACTCATTGCAGGTAGAGATACAGATGAATATAAGCAGTTTAAAATAGATAAATGTACATCAGATGAATTGAATTATAATTCAATTGGATATTCCAACTGTGAAGACTATATAGACGCATGGTTTGAAAATTGTATAGAGACAACCGAAAATGATGGTACTCAAAGGATATATAATATTGGAGAAACTCAAAATCTATATTCATTAGATTTAAATTCTGGGACAATATGGAACGGTTTAACTACTTGGAATTCTATAAATGATATTGCAATAGACGATTCAGGATATGATTTAGAAATAGAGTGTCTAGCTGATGGAAATACTGATGATTGTAGTGGTAGAATTACTTTTGAGTTTGAAGCACAATGTCTCTTGAGTTTTAATGCAAGATATTTTATGGCTGAGCTAACTCAAATAAGTTGTGACATGATTGATGCATGTGGGGTTTGCAATGGTAATGGTGACGTTATCTGGTATAAAGATGAAGATGGAGATGGGTATGGGAATATTGATTCACCAAGTGAGCCATCTTGTTTGCCTGCAATCGGTTATGTTGCAAATAATCTTGACCCTGATGATACTTGCGAAAATAATCATCTAAATTATGATTGCAATAATGAATGCTATAATGATTCTGATGGGGATAATATTTGCGATGAAACTGATGACTATCCAAACTGCACTTCCAATATTGTAGATTGCGCTCAGATATGTGATGGGTTAGCAGAAGTTGATATTTGTGGTGTTTGTAATGGCGATGGCATACTAAGTGGTACCTGTAATTGTGATGGAGATTTATCCTCTGAGTTTTACAATTGTGATGAAACATGTATAAATGACGTAGACAGTGATAGTGTTTGTGATGAGCTAGAAATTTCAGGATGTACTGATTCAGAGGCTCAAAATTATAATGCTAATGCTACCGATGAAGATGATTCTTGTGAATATCTCTCAATTAATTTAGCAGAGATTCCAAAAATGTTTGATA
>JABHHG010000019.1 GCA_018671635.1 Fidelibacterota bacterium
TCTTAATTACCTCTTCTTGAGTTTCATTAACTTCCATAAAATCACTCCTTATTAAGGTCTCCATTAACTTCTTCAGTTACTGCTGAAATAATTACAATTAAAGGGATAGACATTAGTAAATAATCTGAAGGTTTGAATGCATTTTTAGGCCAACCATGTGTATTATAAGTTCCAATAATACTAACTAACATTGATGCAAAAAACGCAGCAGAACCAACTACAGGAACTAATAACTTCCTCCAAGCCAATCTACCTTCGTTTTCCTTTTTAATAACTATTGCATTATTAGAATCAGCCATAGTAGTTAATTACTTATACCGATATTTAAATGTTTACTTTCTTTTAAATAATTTACTTATTTTTTCAGGAACTAATAATACTGCAATACCACCCAATCCTAATGCACCAATAAGCCATTTATGACTATTGAGGGGTTGGGAACTTGTATAATCAGATTCAGATTCATAATCATCAGCCCACTCCTCATAATCCTCTTCAAACATAGAATATCCATCTTCAGTAAGTTCATCATCATCCATATAATTATCAACCTCTTCTTCATCTATCATTACTTCATTAGGATAATCAGATTCATCAAAGGTAGCAATACCTCCACCCTTATATCTTTGTAATTGAGATAAGTTAATTGATTCTTCACCACAATTAAAACACATCCCTTTTTTATCTAACATATTGAACTTTTTAAATTCAGTTCCACAACCTACACAAATAGTAGATTTAATTTCATTATCTGGTTCCATAATATCATTATTCTTAATGATTACCGAATCACCCCTATCTACTATTTCATCCTCATCTCCAATATCCATAATATTCCTATAATAATCATATTTATCTACTACCTTAGAATTTTCATCTGCTTCATAATTTTCTGATAACATAACTACTGAATCCCTACCTAATGGTTTAAAATCATTTAAATCTTCAGCCCATAATATAGGTAGTTCGTTAGATTCCGCACTAAAAGAGGTAGGTATTCTATCCTCAGACATTAGTGTATCTGTAAATAATCCTTCGACAATATTTGACTCTGATTCAAAATATCCTAATTTCATAGAAGTTCCATCATTTGATTCTACAGCGGATACGGTCTCTGGAATTGAATGGATAGCACTATAGTATTCTGCCTTTGAGATTAATATACTTTTAACTCCATCGTGGGCTGGTTGCGAATGTCTGTTCGGTGCATGGAATACATCTTCAGCAGCCATTACTTCAATAGGTGCATCATCATCAAAATAAACATTATTCATAGCCTTTTTAGTTGTTTTTGTAATATTACTTTCCTTGTTATCTATCCAATGCATGGGTGCGAAATGTTTAGAATATGGGCAATCTAGTTTTGCAACATATGCCTCACTCATAGGGTCTGTAGTGGGGCAATTCCCATCATTAGACCTTAGTTCTGCCTTAGTTAAACCGCACTTAGGGCATTTTAATATATTTTCATCACCTGTTGTAATATACTTTTGTTGTTGAGAATCTTTCAAATCGCCCCAAACTTCTGGAGGGATAAATTTGTCGAAAATCATAGGGATAATATCACCATCATCTTCACCTACTTCTTGGTTATTTTCTTGAGAGTGGAATGTTATGAATCCGATATCAGTAGTAAATGGAGATTGTTCTGCCTCTTTAGTGTATGTAATAGAAATTGAATCTTCATCCTCATCAACATCAATTACATGCTCTTGTGCTTCATATTCTTCATCGTCTTCATCATAATCATAATCATCTTCATAATCTTCATCTTCATCATAGGATAGGGGGATTTCAGGAACTGCAGTTCCCACAAAGTCTGTATCGGTTTCATCTTCTCTTACTATGACTGTTGCAGTAATTGCCCTATCACCATCTTCATCAGTAAATTGAGTGGATAGGTAGGCATAATCTTCACCCTCCTCATTTTCAATCCTCTCATCTACAAATTCATTTAACTCATCATAAGTTAAAGCCATTCCAGACTCAGTAGCATCATCAATATCAATCATGTCTCCCACATCATAATCTTCATCATCATCATCTTCTTCAAGCCTTTGAATCAATTCTGCCTTTTTGCCAGACTTGGGTAAATCTCTTTCTTCAAGAATTACTTTCAATTCTGCAACCTTTAATTTTGAATAGTCTATCGAGGGTTCTAAATTATTGATAGCATCTTGTTTTTCAAGACCAAGATATAGGGCTCCATCAATATATTTGCCTCCAAATCCAAATCCATATTCAGCCTGAGTAAACTCTTGAAACTTTCCATCTCTGTAAACTCCACTTAATGAAATGGAAAAATGTGTCGATACTCCATCTTCATCACCAACAACATCCTTCAAATCACCCTCTATGATGTCTTTAAATTCTGAAAGTGTAAATATCCCAGTGCCAAAATCATCTTTCTTTACATTTTCCATAGTTTCTAAATTAAACATTGAAAAACATTCTTCATCATCATCCCACTTATGCTCAAAACCAGTAATTACTTCTATTGACTCGTCCGTTTCCGCCCCATAAGCCCATTGAGTGCAAGTGTCACCCATTACCTCTGAGTCATCAGTATCTACTAATAACATATAA
>JABHHG010000006.1 GCA_018671635.1 Fidelibacterota bacterium
AGTCGAGATTTGATAAAATAATTAGAATTGGGAATAAATTTCCAAGTTAAATTTTTTGTACCATTTCCACAATCCCATACAAAGTCTATTCCAGGGAAACCAGCTCCTCCAATCTCTAAGAAGAGATTGTCCTTTCCTGAAAATTGGCTATAGAAGAATTGGTTTGTATTATTAGGTGCAAATTTTAGTTTTAAATGGGTATCCCAAAAATAGTAGTTTCCGGGAGGGTCTTCATTATTATAGTCGTAGTACATATCTACAAATTTATCAAAATAAGTTCTTCTTGCCGAGAACATCCAGGAACCTTTGTAGAGGGAGCCTTCTGTTAATATTTTAGAAGATAGTAGGCTGATATTTCCTGATGCTCCGCTAAAGTCCCAATACTTCTTTAAGCCAGTGAGAGATTGTGGTAATCGTCCATTTTTTGAATTACCTTCACGACCTGTAATACTTAACACTGAGGATAATCTGCCGCCATATTTAGCAGGGAAACCACCTGCTAGAAATTCAGCATCAGAAATCATATCTGCATTGAAGGTTGAAAATACTCCACCGATATGATAGGGGTTATAAATTTCTGTTCCATCTAGCAAAATTAAATTTTCATCAGGGCTTCCACCTCTTACAATTAGGGCAGCATTAAAATCATTGCTTGCACTAACACTGGGCAGTAGCTGAAGCGTTCTAAATAAATCAGCCTCAACGAAAGCTGGAGCTTTTCTAATTTCCTGATTTGATATATTTACTCTACTTATATCTACTCGTTTATCAAAGCGTGTTCGTTCAGCAGATACTTTTATTTCATTTCCTACTATTGGTTCTGGTAGCAATTCAAAATTAAATTTTCCACTTTCGGGCCCTAATTCAATAGATTTCTCTAAAGTAGTATATCCAATCATCATGATTTTCATGGTATAAGTTCCAAAGTCAATATTTGGGATAATATAATATCCGCTTATGTCAGTGGCTGTACCACGATTATTTTCAAGTAAAATTATATTTGTATATGGGAGCGGTTCCCCACTGGATTGGTCCGTAATAGTACCTGATATATTTTCAGATAATAAAAAAGATGATAGAATCAGAATGGAGGTTATTGTTTTTATTAGAGAATTTAGAGAAATCAAAAATACCTGCTTTGAAATTGAAATTATATTATAATAATAAACATCCATGTGGAAAATTTCATACATTAAAATATTAAAATTGGAATGATTTTATGTACTTTTTTGTAACAAAAATCCCCATTATATTGATATAATAGGGATTTTTGTTACAAACTATTTAAGAACAGTTAGGCTTTTGCAATAATGCTGACTTGTTTCTGAGCCCTGCCTTTCCGCTCAAACTTAACAACACCATCAATTTTAGCAAATAGAGTATCATCTTTTCCTAAACCAACATTAAGTCCAGGCTTAATTCGTGTTCCACGTTGACGAACTAAAATAGAACCAGCAGTTACAGTTTGACCATCGGCGCGTTTTGCACCGAGCATATTTGGCTTACTATCTCTGCCATTCTTTGAAGATCCAACACCTTTCTTATGTGCCATGCTCTAGTCCTTTTTCTTTGTTGTAGTCTTTTTTACTTTTGGAGCAGTACTTGCTTTAGCTTTTGGAATATCTTTCTTAGGAACGGCTTTCTTTTTTGCGGCAGCTTTTTTCTTAGCGCCCAATTTGCCAATAGTTAATACTGAATATCGTTGACGATGTCCATTTTTCTTTTGATAACCTTTACGACGTTTAAATTTAAAAACAATAATCTTACGATCCCTTCCATGTTCTTCAATCTTAGCATCGATAGACATACCATCAATAAATGGAGTTCCAACTACTTTATCATTATCATTGTCAAAGTATAGAACTTTATCTAAACTTAACTTTGAGCCAACTTCTTCTGTCAAAAAAGGAACCTTGATTTGAGATCCTTCTTCAACTTTAAATTGTTTTCCTGCGAATTCAACTAATGCGTACATACAAAAATATATCCTAATTTAGCCCGATAATTTATTTGGTAAATACTTTATCAAACAAGTTAAACTTCATCAGTAACATCTATTTTTCTTTTTTTAGAGAAGATTCTAAATTCTGCCGGCGAAAGTGTTTGGTCTTCTTGTAAATCTATCAACATCCAATTATCCCACATGAAACCCTTAACCGCCTTTGACTTGGTTTCATTGATGTAATCAAGCACTTCTTTATTCAGCATAACAGAAAGCCTGCGATCATTTGCATTATTACGAAACCGTTTCAGCCAGTTTTCTAATCGAGTGAGAACCGTATCAGGCGTTGCAATTCTACCTAAGCCTTTGCAGGTTGGGCAATCATTACTTACCGTATGGAGTAAATTAAGTCTAATTCGTTGGCGTGTCATCTCTAATAAGCCAAATGTCGAAAATTCAGTAAGAGAAACTTTAGCTCGGTCACCTTTAAGTGCTATTCTTAGTTCGTCAAAAACCTTCCTTCGGTTTTCTTCTTTTTGAAGATCAATAAAATCAATAACGATAAGACCGCCAATATCGCGAAGTCTTAATTGACGTGCAACTTCTCGTGCAGATTCTAAGTTAATTTTTAGGGAGTTCTGCTCTTGATCTTTTTTCCCAATAAATCGACCACTATTTACATCAATTACCAGCATGGCTTCAGTATGCTCAATCACCAAATGGGCACCAGATTTCATCCACACTTTTCGTTTTAATGATTTTTCATATTGCTCTTCAATATTATGCTCATCAAAAATACTACCCTTGCCTTTTTTCAGTTCTAATTTTTTACCGAGTGCAGGGTCAATATCATTAATGTAATTTAGAATTCGTTTATACAGTGGCTTAGAGTCAACCACTAACCGATTGATATCAGCGGTGAAAAGGTCTCTAATAACTTGGTCAGATGTAGTAAAATCTTTATAGACCAATGCGGGGGCATCTTTACTTTTAACTTTGGACTCTAATTCGGTCCATCGCTCCCATACGCGTTTAAAGTCAGATTCCAGAGTAGCATTATCTTTACCTTCTGCAATGGTTCTAATAATGAGACCATAGCCTTCTGGTTTAAATTCCTTTGCAAGTCTGCGCAACCGTCGTTTTTCATATTTGTCAGTAATTTTACGTGAGATTCCAATGTAATTTGCATTTGGCACCAAAACCATTAGACTTCCTGGGATGGAAATGTCGGTGGTTACACGAGGACCTTTTCCACTAAAAGGTTCCTTGATTACTTGGACTAAAATCTCTTCATTAATTTTTAGAAATTTAGCTGGGTCATTACTTTTGTTTCGGTTAGATTTATTTTTCTGAAACTTTTTATTTGGACTCTTTTTTACGTCTTCATCATCTTCATTATCAGAAAATGAAAAATTACTGGGATTCTCCAGATTTCCGATTTCTGAAAAAGGGAGGAAGGCATTAATTTCATGTCCAACATCTACGAATGCGGCTTGCATGCCAGGAATCACATTTTGGATTCGGCCTTTATATATATTCCCAACCAATCGTTGAAAGTCAGGAAGTTCAATGAACAGCTCATTTAGGATACCACCCTCTACAAGGGCAACCCGTGTGCTTCCAGCTGTTACATTAATGAAAAGTTCTTTAACCATTTTCATCACATGTACCTATAATTTTTTGGATTGCTAGACCAATATTGGCGTCAAAATTAGACGCTATTTTAGCTTATTTAGGTTCATGTCAGGTTTGAAGAGATGGTAAGTTGGGATTAGGTTTTAAATATAAAAATTCTTACCGAAAAATAAAATGTTGAGTGTAAAAACCGTGTAGTCGTTTCAACAATAAAAATTAAAAAGAAAAAAAGAAATAACTTTTTGAACAGCCTAATTCCCGCTGTGTTTCAAACATGATGACAAAAAACCGAGTTAGCTCGTCGCATAAGTTAACACATGAACCTTCCCTCATCAAATTGAATTATTAAAAAGAAATTATTCCAAATATAAATTGATACATTATTGTTTGCCCTCTGTTCGAAATCAGCTGTAAATTTTCGTGTTCGAACAACAACAATTATACAACGATTTACAATAAAGTTTAGGGAGAGTTAAAAATGGCATATATTATTGCTGACCCATGTTTTGGGACATGTGATACTGCATGTGTAGAGGTTTGTCCAGTTGACTGTATTCACGGTCCTGATGATAAAGAGGGCGCGGGTGCAGAGGCTAAAGAACCTGGATTTGATCCAACAGGCAAGATGCTCTACATTGATCCAGAAGAATGTATTGATTGTGGTGCATGTGAGCCTGAGTGCCCTGTAGAGGCAATTTTTGAAGAAGATGCGGTGCCAGAAGAATGGAAAGATTATATTCAGAAGAATTACGATTACTTTGATAGAGAATATAACGGCTAACGTCTGCAGTTAAATCATTGAACATGACGGCTGTTCGGTATTCCGGACAGCCGTTTGTTCGTTATTAATCAGGAAATATAATGACGCAGGAAAAAGTAAGCGAATTACTTAAAGGTATTAATTATCCCGGGTTTTCTCGAGATATAGTTTCATTTGGAATTGTAAAAGGAATTCAAGTCTCCGTAAATCAAATTTCAGTAAATTTGGCAATTGCTACCCAAAACCAAGAACATATCAATTCTATTAAAAGTGATATTGAGCGAGTGCTTTCTGCTGGGACAGGTATTGCTGACATCCACGTTAATTTCGATGTTCAACCTGTAAAACAGGCGCCTACTAATGGTGCTCCAACGGGTCAACAGCCAATCCCTGGAGTGAAATACGTTATTGCGGTAGGAAGTGGAAAAGGCGGGGTCGGTAAGTCAACAGTTGCCATCAATTTGGCTGCAGAATTAAGTAAAAATTATAAA
>JABHHG010000179.1 GCA_018671635.1 Fidelibacterota bacterium
AAGGGTGGACATGAATGCACCATTCCCTGTTTTAATATCTAAGACTAAGCCTTTAATTCCCTCTGCAATTTTTTTACTCATAATACTGCCACAAATTAAAGGGTAAGATGCCACGGTGTTTGTCACATCTCTCAGGGCATAAATTTTTCCATCGGCAGGACATATCTCAGATGTTTGACACATGATTGAGATTCCCACATCTTCCACAATTTGAGCAAATTTTTCTACTGAGATTTTACAATTATACCCAGGGATGGTTTCTAGTTTGTCAATAGTTCCACCTGTATGACCTAAACCACGTCCGGCCACCATGGGTACATAACATCCACATGCGGCTAAAATGGGCCCCAGAATAAATGAGACTTTATCGCCTACACCACCGGTGCTATGTTTATCCACCACGAATCCAGAAAGGTGAGAGAAGTCTAATTGTGCTCCAGAATTGAGAATGGCATCAGTGTACGCGGAAGTTTCAGAAAGGGTGAGTCCATTTTTCATAACCGCCCGTAGCCAATCGGTCATTTGAGAATCGGTAATTTTGTCAGCGGTATAATCAGTAACTAAAGCGGAAATTTCAATGTCTGATAGGGGTGTTCGGGATAATGTTTTTTGAATAATGGCTTCCCTTGAAGGCATAATGTTTAACTTTGATTTTTATATTCTTGTGAAAAATCGATGTAATGCTGTGCACGCTCAATGATCATTTCTAATTCTTCATCAGTAGTTTGGCGAACAATTTTTGCAGGGAGTCCAACCACCAAAGAGCGAGGGGGAATTATCATATTGGGCGGTACGACTGCCCCCGCCCCTACAATTGAGCCTTCGCCAACTACCACATCATCCATAATAATAGAGCCCATTCCAATGAGGCATCGGTCTTCAATGGTTGCACCGTGAATAATGGCGTTATGCCCAACGGTTACTTCTTCACCAATACGTGTGGGTGATATATCGGTAGTCACATGAACCACTGAGTTATCTTGAATATTACTTCGATTTCCAATGGTGATAAAATGCATGTCTCCACGAACCACTGTGCCAAACCAGAGTGATACATTTTCACCCAATGTGACATCGCCAATTAAATCTACCGATTCAGAAATATAGCATGAATCTGGAATTATGGATGATTTCCCTCTAAATTTTTTGATCATGCGGAATTACCATTCTTTTTGAAGATATTAAGGATTTCGAAGTTGATAAACTTTTGCTCACGAGATGTGCGATAGCATAAAAATATGCCCAATGCACCCAATATTAAATTGGGCAACCACATAGAAAGAGCAGGGGAGAGTGAGCCTCTATCTGCAAATTCTTCACCGGCAATGAGAAAGGCCCAATAGATGATGAAAAATCCCAAACTAAATGCCATGCTTACCGAAAATCCCCCTTTTCGCGCCATGATTCCCAAGGGTGCCCCAATAAGGATGAATACTAAACTGGCCATGGGAATAGAGAATTTTTTATGGAGCTCAACCGTATATTTGTTAATGGACCGCAGATATGAATTAATGAGGGAGAAGTCACTTTGGATACCTCGTTTTAAATTTTTGATTCTACGTTTGAAGGTATCCACTTTTTTGGGCGCCACAGCGTTGAGCGAATCAATTACTGATAGTGAAAAACGGTCTAAATGGAGGTTGATTTCCTCAAGGGTTGCAAAAGTGGGAATATTAATGAGCGCTTCTTTACTCAATCTATTATTCACACGAGCTCTCACATTGTCAACTTTTTCATGAAAGGATGAGATTTTATCCTGCATCATGGTATAGTTCATTTCACGATCTCCCCGAATACTACTGTCACGTCGATTCAAACTGAGATTATCCACAGGAATAATCACTTGATAATGATCAAAGAATATTTGGCGATATTCACCATCTCGGCTTGAGAGTTCGTGGATGACACCATTACTCAAATTGAGGAGGACACCATCTTCTAACATTTCAATGGTACCTTCTTTTGCCGTAACGGTTCGTTGTGATATATCTGTGGCTTTGTTAAAAATAATGATGTCGGTGAATAGGTCATCTTTGCGACCACCCAATAGAATATTATTTTCAGGAAGTGTGTCAATGAAATAGCCCACTTCAAATTCTAAATCGGGACGTTTTCGACTTAAATCAGAAGAGAGGAGTCGTGCTTTATGATTCATTTCTGGGAGGGCAAAATTGTTGAAAATAATCATGAGTAAAGTTATGCCTGTTCCAAACCCTATGGCAGGAAGTAGGAGTTGCAGAAATCCAGTTCCGGACGACCGCATTGCCATAATTTCATTGTCGGATGATAGTCGTCCAAATGCCATAAGTGTTGCCACTAAGACAGCCATGGGGACGGCTAATGCAAGAATCCACGCAAGGTTTAAAAACATAAATTCACCCAAGAGAAACATGTCTAATCCTTTACCCAAAAATTTATCAATACTTTTGAGTAAAAAGTTGGCCAAGAGCACAAATAGGAGTACAAACAATGCCATGATGAATGGCGAAATATGCTCTTTTACAATATATTTTGAAAGGATTCTCATGTTCTAAATTAAAACTAATTTATTTCAATGGGTATAATAGATGATGTTTTTCACCATCATCTGTAAATTCAATCATGGGTGAGGGTAATTTAATGAAACTTAGTGTTTGAGCTACCCAATGCCAACGACTATTGTGATTAGGAAGTATTGAAAGTATATTTAAATCTAATCCAAAATAGTAATTTTCTTTTAAAGGATAGGGAAGTTCATCAATGACATTAAACCCCTTAACATTATAGCCTACAGCTAAATCAAGACCATTGAGCCACATCTTTTTATAATGATTTGGGAGTAAATTTTTTACATTAATAGACATGAAAAATGTAATTTCCTCATAATTTTCTATAAGGACCATACTATTAATTTTGGCATCCCGAATTAACTTTGAATAATTATATAAGTATTTAGGAGTAAAATTTTGAAAGAATGGGATGTAATGTTGCAGGTAGTAGTATAATATTCCGGTAGTATTTGAGTAGATATCATATTTACTAAAACCGTACTCTGGAGCAACCCCATCTTTATATTCTAATTGAAACATTTGAATGAAGCTAATTAGTCCTCCATATAGAGTTGCTTTATTCCAACTGAGCCCCGATGAAATTAGCAAGTCAGTATTAAGATTAGATAGCAAATATCCACTATACGCATGCCCAATTTTATCAGCTAATTTTGCATAACTAGCAGTTTCATATCGGAATGGTTCCTCTTCGCCAAACCACCAACCGGGTTGGAGAACATACTTATAGGCCAAATATTGACTTAAAATTAGAAATAAACTTGTTTTTATCATACTCTCTTTAGAGATATATGATTCTTTATATGGGGTACCACCGGTGAAAGTATATTTCCGATGGCCAGCATATGTAAATTTTTCAATGGATAGATGTAGGTTTTTATTTTGTAAAGTGGAAAGTGAGTCATTTATATTTATCAATAGATTTTCACCAAACAATTTATTGCCTAAACATTGAAAACTAAAAATTAGAAATAATATTATGAATTTATAATTCAGGATGTTCCTTGGATAGTTTATCTAAAGATATAGATGAAATGCATTGATCTAAATCTTTTGCGATCAAATAGTGATGAATTGCATCTTTTGCTTTTTTTTGCTTTTGTTTTACATGAGCTAGGGAGAGATGAGTAGTGGCATTTTTAAAGTCAAGCTCCAATGATTTTGTAAACCATTCTGCTGCTTTTTTCCATTTATTATTTGAAGCATGGATGCACCCCAGTATATTCATGGATATGGGTTGATTAGCATATTCTTCAAGACTGGAACGCGCATATTTTTTGGCAAATACATAATCATGTGAATCCAAATAAATCTGAGCAAGTTCCCCTAAGTAAATGGATGTATTATACTTTGATAGTCCCATTTTGAACATATGTCGTTTGGCTTGTGGAAACTGTCGTTGTTTCATAAGAGAATTACCCTTTTCTTCTGAAACTGAAGATTTTTCTAATCCCGAATGGATGGCATTTTTTAATGATTTGATGGCCAATTTCACATTATCTTCTTCCAAGAAAATTTTAGCCAATTCATAATGAGCTTGAGCAAAATGAGAATTACTTTTGATGGCCGATTCTAAATGGGATTTGATGAGAGAATTTGACATTGACCCTCTTTATTTTTCGGCCTTTAATAGTAGCGCCAAATGGAAATGGGCTTTGGCATATTCAGAATTTATCTTAATGGCTTTTTCAAAATGAGTTTTGGCATTACCGCTATCATCTTGGGCATTGAGTACTAATGCTAGATTGTAATGTGCCTTATCAAAATCAGGCGATATGTCGATGGTCTTCTGAAAATGTAGCTGTGCCCCCTTATAATCAGGTTCTTCAACAAGTGTGCCATCTTTATCATTCTTCACGCCATTTTTTAAGAGCTTACCTAAATAATAGTGGGCATCTTTAAAATTTCCATCAATGTCAATGGCCGTTAGATAATTCTTTTGAGCCTGTTCAAAATCTTCAGGATCTGTTAATAATCTACCTAAATGATAATATGCAAGGGTGTGGTTTTGGTCCACATCCGTCGCTTTTTCAAGATTATTTTTGGCCTCTTCAAATTCTTCTAAGTCACGGAGTAATAGTCCTAAATGATAATAGGCATCTGCAAAATTTTGATCGAGATCAATGGCTTTGAGGAAATGTTCGCGGGAGAGTTCAGACTCCGAGATTGCCTGGAGGAGGAGGGCAAAATGGAAGAATGATTTCGCGTCGTTGCTATTAATCTCGATCGTTTTTTCAAAATGTTTACGGGCTTTTTTATAGTTTTCCTGTTCAACCAATAAAAGTGCCAACTCAAAATGAGCATCAGCAAATTCTGGATTTATTTCTATGGCGCGCTCTAAATGTTTTTGTACGTCTTTCATCGTTTATCCGTTATTTAGATTTTGAAACCCAAACACCATTCCAGTCTTTTGGATTTTGTTTTTTGAGAGTTGTACATCTATCGATGTACATAATGGAGGCCTTGTCTTTTGGATTTGCCTTTTCCGCTTTCTTGAAATATTTAATGGCATCATCCCATTTAGCTTCGTTGTAGAACTCCATACCATTATTAAACATCTCTAAAACTTCAATCATATTGGGGAATGATTCTTTCGTATGATAATCTAAAACTTCATAGACTTTCACCGGTTTAGTTTTCCCTTTAACAATCATATTATCTACTTGTCGGGTTCGGTATGTGGCTTTGAATGCCTTGAAAGAATATTCAGTAGTGAGGATGTGAGCGCCATACTTTTTACATGCGGATTCTACCCGAGCAGCCAAGTTTACGCCATCCCCAATTACGGTATAATCCATCCGTTTTGGAGATCCAATATTACCCGACATAATATTATCGGTGTTTAGGCCCATTCCATGATCGATGGGGAGCTTACCTTCTTTGGCTCTACGCATATTATAATCGTTTAGATCATTCATCATGGCGATGGCGGCTCGCACGGCACGGTCTGGGTCATCATCGTGAGGGAATGGCGTTCCGAAGATGGCCATCATGGCATCACCTATAAATTTATCTAACATCCCACCTTCATTTTGAACACAATCAACCATAATAGTAAAATATTCATTAAGGAGAGCAACCGTACCTTGTGCACCCAATTCTTCGGTGAGTGTGGTAAAACTTCTAATATCAGAGAAGAGCACGGTGCCAATACTTTCTTGACCACCCAATAAACCTTCACCTCCATCCATAAGCTGTTCGGCAAGGTCCGCATCCATATATCGTGACATTGTGGACTTCATCCGTTTTTCATTGCTGATATCTTCCAGCATTATCATGGTACCCAAAGATTCATTCTCAGTACTTTTGAGAGGTACTATAGAAACATTGGTTGAAATTTTTTCATTTTCGAATGTCAATTCAGCATCAGGGATGTATTCCCCTTCTTCTACATTTTCAAGTTTTGAAAGTATCCACTCGTTTTCACCTTTGAAAAAATCAGTGGCCTTTTGTTTAAGGATTTGTTGACTCTCTTCCAATTTCATGATGCGCAAACCAGAATCATTACAGGTTTCGATTTCACTATCTTCATTTATAGTGATTACACCATTTGACATACTGGAAAGCATGCTTATATTATAGTTCATTAAGTTTTGAACATTATCAAATAGTGCGGCATTTTCGATACCAATTGAAATTTGAGATGTGAATGCCACCAATCGTGCTTCATCTTCACTGGAGAATGAACCGCCACGCTTATTCAATACTTGACTGACACCAATGATTTTGCCATCTTTATTGGTAACCGGGGCACAGAGCATAGAGCGTGTAAAATATCCAGTTTGTTTATCAAATGCTGGATTAAATCGCAAGTCTGCATAACAATGGGGTATATTTAGAATTTCACCTGAAGTAAATACGGTTCCCGCAATCCCCAAATGATTTGGAAATCGAATTACATTCTTACCTAAACCTTCTCCAACTTCCGTATAGAGTTCACTGGTTTTCTCATCATTAATGAAAAGTGATGAGCGTTCAGCATCTAACATGGTGGTGATTGTTGACACAATTCGACTCAATAGTGAACTTAATTCTAATTCTGATGAAATCTGTGAAACCACATCCAAAAATTCTAACTCTTGTTTTCGAGAGGCTTCCATTGCCTCCAAGGCGATATGACTTTGTAATGCGATGGCGGCTTGCTTTGTCATGGCTTCTAAAATTTCTAAATCTTGCTCATTGAACGGTGCGCCTGATTTATTCAATAATTGAGAAACACCGATGGTTTCTCCCGTTACGGTTCTGAGTGGAGTACATAGAATATTTTTGGTTCGGTAGCCCGTACGCATATCCACTGATTTATCAAATCTGTCATCTTTGTATGCGTCTAAAATAATGGCACCTTTTTGATTCGTATATACCCACCCGGCCACACCACGAGTGTTCATGATTCTGATTTCACGCATGAAATTTCCTTGTGCCACCCGAGAATAGAGTTCACCAGTTTTTTCATTATTCAAAAATATGGTGCCCCGTTCAGCCCCAATAGTAGAAGTGGTAATGCCCACCAGAGTTTCTAGCGCATTATCCAGTGACTTTGTGGCAGCAAGATCATTATTGACATTGAGTAATAGTTGCGCAAATTTATCAGATCCAACTATCTTTTTTCGACTTGTAGTTGTACTACCCATGTTGTTCCTCTAAGGATTTTCGTAAAATATGAATCGTTTTATGTAGGTATTTTTGCTCATTCAGTTTCAAAACCTCAGCTTTTTGCAAATCACCAATTCGTTGTGTATCTTTTTGTTCTAACTTATCTCGCAAAGATGAAATAGTATGCTTTAACTGCTTTACATTATCTTGAGATTTTGAAACTGAATACTGAATTTTTTCTTCATTGCTGATATCTTTCTTTTCAAGTTCATCCCGCAAAGAATTTACCGTAGTACGGAGTTGCTTGTTTTCATCGTTGCTAATTGCTACAGATTTCTGAATTTTTTCTTCCACCTCAATTTGTGTTTTTTCCAATGTGTTACGAAGTGAATTGATGGATATTTTGAGCTGATTAATTTCACCCACATATTTCGCAGATTCTTTTTGAATCCGCTCTTCTGCTTCAGATTTACTGATTTCCAACCGCTCTCGTAAGGATTGGATTCCACTTTTGTATTGCTCCAACTTCATATTTGCAGCGGTAACCTTACGTTGAAGATCCTCTTCATACTTCACTTGCCGAAGTTCTAATTCCTCACGGAGAGATTGAACCGTTTTCTTTAATTGAGCAATCTCATTTTCAGATTTAGAGATAGCTTTTTGCACCGCCTTTTCTTTTTCAGATCGTAAAGCTTCTAATGTACTCCTTAATGATTGGACTGAAGATTTTAGCTGATTATTGTTTTCTGACATCTGAGCGGTAACCCGTTGAACCTCATCATCCTTCTCCGCATCAGATTTAACCAATCCCTCTCGCAAAGAGTTAATAGTGGCTTTGTATTGAGTAATTTGACCCATCGAACGAGATTCAGCTTTTTGAACCTCATCTTCAGTCTTGCCTTTCTCAACTTCCAATTTATCCCGCAAAGAATTAACGGTTGTTTTTAGCTGATTATTTTCATCTTTATATAGTGAGATAGATTTCTGAATTCGTTCTTCAATGTCAATTTGACTTTTCTCTAAAACACTGCGCAAACTAGAAACAGTAGATTTCAATTGAAGCAATTCTTTCGATGATGATGCTACCGCAGACTGAATCTCTTCCTCTCTCCGTGCTTTTTGAGCCTCCAGTACATTGCGTAAATTATTTACGGTATTCTTTAACTGCTTATTTTCATCACTTATAACAGCGGAGGCTTTTTGAATCAACTCATCACGTTGGATTCTTTCATGCTCTAACTCGTCACGAATGGACTGAACTAATTGCTTTAAGGATGATAGCTCATTGGCAGATTTCCGTTGTTCCGCTTGAAGTGTATCATCAATAGTAATATGTAAAGACTCCATCTTTTCACGCAATGCAATAATACTTAGCTTTAAATATTTATTTTCTTCTTCAAGCCCGATGGCAATTATGGGGATATTTTTCTTACTCATAGATTATCCTTTCTCCATATAGAATACCAATCTTTAGCGTCGAGGGAATGTATTGAATTACCTTCATTATCAGTTGAATCAGTTTTTTTTGGACTATTAAAATCAGCCTGCAATAGTTGAGCAGAATTAGTATTTTCTTTTGGAAACTGGAAATGTTTTAGCAAATATAGTTTAAATTTAATTTTTCCTACATATTTAACGGCAGATTCAATTTGTGGATTGGATTTGATATCCTTCCATTCAATATTATTTTTTTCTAGATCTTTTATAGGAGGTAGAAGCTCATCTTTACATAATCGTCGGATTTGATTAATAACATTAACTACCGATCCAATCTGTACCTCTCGCTGCTTATTATCCCAATAAACTCTTCCTTTAATATAAGGGATATTATTTTGAGACTTATAAACAAGGGTAAGACTAAAGTCTTGAGGGATAAGCAGTCTAATTAAGGCATCTTTGTAATAGTCGGATATACGGGTATTCTCCTCTAATTTTAATTGAAGGGAGAGTATGTTCTTTTTGATTCGTTCTTCTTCGGTTGTGGCAGTTAAGAATTTGTCATGAATTTGTAATGATAGGGACTCAATCTGACTCAATTGCGATTTATTTGAAGATAAATGGCTTGACTCAGATTTTGCCTGAGAAATAAGACTGGTTAAGTGTTTCATGCTTTCTATCATTTGTATTCCCATAAAAATATAAATATCTATGATGGATAAAATATTATTCAATAAGCATACAATGCAAGGAGTTTATTCCCATTGATATTTTATATAAAAATAAGGGATATTTTTTGATACCATATGAGGTAATTGTAAAAAGATGTTTCAGCTCACAGAAATAATAAGATGCTATATGTATATTTACGTGAAGAAAGGATAGAAAATGTTATTTAAACTGTTTAAAAGAGAAGTTATTTTTATCTGCCTTATGTCATATAGCATCATATTCTGGATTTCAGTAGTGATGTTATTAATGAGCATGTTGGGTTAGTTTTATAATCTAAAAAAACTATATCAATAATTATGAATTGTGTTTGCATGGCAAAATACAAAGCTGGTAAATTTCTGAGCTCAAAATACCGAGTTATTTCAGTATTATGAATGTTCGAGGTGTAGCGTAGTCCGGTCAGCGCACCTGCTTTGGGAGCAGGGGGTCGCAGGTTCGAATCCTGCCACCTCGACACTGTAAAATTAAACCCCTTCTATATGTAGGGGTTTTTTGTTTTCTTGATTAAATCATTTAAAGTCAAATAATATCAATTAATACCTAATTAAGGACACGAAATTAAGGACACGTTTTGATAGGATAAATTGATTAAGTTCAATTAGCAGTATATTCAAATATACCCACACCCCCAACCTTAGGTGCCACCCCCCTCTTTATATATCATCACCCACTCTCACATCACAAAGGAATTTATTTCTCCTCGACAAATCAAACTATTTTCAAAAAAGTTAAAATAGTTTGTCTTAAAACATGAAACATTCACGTATAT
>JABHHG010000065.1 GCA_018671635.1 Fidelibacterota bacterium
GATAGTAACTGTGGCTGTGTTGTAGATGGTAATAGTGGCGATGATTGTGATGATTGTTTCGGAATCCCTAATGGAACTGCACTAGATGATGAATGTGGAGTATGTGGTGGTGATGATAGTTCATGTGCAGATTGTGCGGGTGTAGCAAACGGGGATTCATTTATAAATAATTGCAGTGAATGTGTGGTAGCAGGTGATACCAGCTGTGTAGAAGGTTGTGATGGTAATTTTGTGAATGATGGCTCTCATGCAGTAGATGATGAATGTGGAGTATGTAGTGGTAATAATTTATCATGTGTTGGTTGCGATGGAATCCTCAATAGTGGTATTGTAGAGGATGCTTGTGGTAATTGTGGGGGTGATTGTATTTTAGATCCCTTTATAGATAAAATAGTTTGTACCTCACAATCAAATAATCAGTATAATCAAATTATTGCTAATTGTTTAGGTGAATGTGGAGGCGATGAATGTTTATCGATTGAAGAAAATATACCTTATTCAGTATCTATTACATCCATTTACCCCAATCCATTTAACCCCAGTATTAATATTGAATATTCAGTTGCCTCAGTGGGGCATGTAATCCTTCAGATTATTGGCTTAGATGGTAGGCATATAAATACAATAACTAATTCCGTACAAACTCAGGGCCTATATAATGTTCAATGGACTCCTAATAATGTTCCCAGTGGTATGTATTTGATTCAGCTTGAAGCTAATAGTCAGATACAAAATAAAAAAATTGTTTATTTAAAGTAGATCATGAAAAAATTATTATTCTTTTGTATATGCTCAATATTAATAGCGGATACTGACCATTTGGTGTTTAGCCGTATTACAATCAAGCCAGATAATGGGGAGCTGATTTCAATAAAGAATCCCACATCTGTATCTATTAGTCTTAATAATTATTATATTTCTGATAGTCCCAACTATTATAAAATTCAATCAGAAAATGATTTAAGCCCAGGCCATTCGATTAGTGATTTTTTAGTAAAATTTCCCGAGTCCGCATCTATTTCGGCAGGTGATTCAATACTAATTTCTATCCAATCAAATTATCAATCTTATTATGGAGATGACTTTGTAGTAGACTTTACATTGCGAGATGATTTGATCGAAACTGAATCTGGTTCAGCAGGACTTTCATCCATTGGAAGGCTAGATGACGCCCAAGAATGCCTGATTTTGTTTTATTGGGATGGTAACGAATCTTCGCCTGTGAAAGATGTGGATTATTTCCTTTGGGGTGGCTCTTCTCAAGCGGTCAATAAAACATCAGTTTTGGGATATAGTAGTGACACTGAAATAGCATCTCAAATATATCTTCCTCCTCATGAAACAAATTATACATTTAGTCGCCAATCTTTTAATGAAGAAGAATCTGCGAATGGTAATGGAATTACTGGGCATGATGAAACCAGTGAAAATCTCAATTCTACATGGTCAAGCGAAGCTGCCCCAGAATTTGTATATGGGTGCATGGAAGAGTGGGCGGTTAATTATAATTTTGAGGCAGATATTGATGATGGCAGCTGCGTATTAGATTCTTTTCAAGATATAATATCAGGTAATTTTGATTGTTTAATCGATTCTAGAGATGCTTGTTCTGGTGGCACACAAAGTTCTTTGGCAAGTACTTGCCCACTCATTTCAATTAAAGGTATTTTGGTTGATTTTGGTGATTATACTTCAAAAAATGGTCCTTATGCTTTAACGCTTGAGGATTCAAATGGATTTAGACTTGAGTTAACTATTTGGAAAGACACTTGGGATGTAAAATCTGATTCAAATTATTCAATTTTAACAGTTCCACCTTTTTATGATTTTGAAGTTCAGGCAACAGGTAATGTCTATACTTATAATGGGAATCGACAAGTATATGTTTGTGGACCAGAAGAGATTAGAATTACAGAATCATATAATTTAACTGGAGTACATGATAAATTTGAAATTGATAATGTTTCAATTGATCCAGCACCTTACGTAATAATTCCAGCATTAGGTGAAAATTTAAATTACACCTATACCTTCCCAAATAATTCAAGAGTATTAATTAGGGTTTTTGATATTTCTGGTAGATTTATAACTTCACTTGAAGATTATTATTATGAAGATTCGGGAATGGTTTATCGTGATAATATAATGGTAAATAATTCTTTTGATCCTATAAATACTTCTGCTTGGGATGGACGAGATCAATTGGGTCAAATAGTTTTGCCAGGAACATACATTATGCATTTGGAGGTATTTAATCCGGCGACGGGTGAAACGCGAACAGATGCGGCACCAATTGTAGTAGGAGTGAAAAACTAATGAAAAAAATTATCCTCCTATTACTCGTATCATTTATTCATACCCAAGTGAGTGATAATGTATATCTCACCACTGAATCATCAGCTATGGTGGGTTCAAATGTTGCAGGTTTTGGTTCTAGTA
>JABHHG010000005.1 GCA_018671635.1 Fidelibacterota bacterium
AAAAATCCACCCATTCTAATTTTTGATGAAGCAACCTCTGCTGTTGATAATCATACTGAACGATTAATTCAAGAGGCAATATCAGAAATATCAAAAGGTAGAACGACTATAGTAATTGCCCATCGTCTCTCAACAATTAGACACGCAGATAGAATTATTGTTATTGATAATTCAAAAATTATTGAAGATGATAAACATGATAATCTTATTGAAATTGATAATGGCTTTTATGCGAATCTGTGGAAAATACAAACGGGAGAAGGGAGTTAATTATATTTTAAGCAGATAAAATAATATTTACCAATTGTACAATATCGAGTACGTTTAATAGACCATCTTGATTCAGGTCTGAAATTGAAAACTCATTAGTGCTTGGGATTTCATTACCTAAAATAAAATTAACCAATACCACAATATCTAATACATTGATTAATTCATCCTGATTTATATCACCTGTAAGTCCTACAACTTCATTTGAGGTTAATTTATAAATACTCTCGTTTGCACATATAAGTAACTCATTATTTGCATCTACACCAAAAGATGTAATATTAATTCCAGATACGAATAAATGTTCATTGGTATGATTACCTTCTTCTGAATATGTTAATCCCCAAATATCACCTGTACACCAATCACCATAAATATATTTTCCATAAATACTTGGAATATTTGACCCTCTATATACAAAGCCTCCAGTTATTGAGCATACTCCATCGACATATAATGCATACTCCCAAACCGGTGGCTCAAAGCCGTCAGAATTACAATTTGAACCTGCAGGGTAACAATGATTACCTTCCATTGTATTCCAACCATAATTAAGGCCTGGATAGATTATATCAATTTCTTCCCAATTATATTGTCCTACATCAGACCCCCAAAGTAAGCCAGTTACGGGATCCCAACTAAAGCGCCACATATTTCGTAAGCCATATGCATATATTTCATCCCTTGCAGCGAGTGGAGCTATAAAAGGATTATCACTAGGTATCCCATAGTTTAATCCATCTGAAGGGTTATCAATATCAATACGTATCAATGAACCTAATAAAGTAGAAAGATTCTGTCCATGACCGAGTGGATCTCCTGAAGATCCCCCATCACCAAAAATAATATATAAATAACCATCAGGACCAAAACCCATTTGGCCACCATTATGATTAGTATATGGCTGATTAACTTCTAATATTATCAATGCGGATTCCGGGTTACCTTGAGTTGGATTATCATCACTCACACTATATCTGGCTATAACATTTCGTCTAGGATTATGAGATGTATAATTAACATAAAAATATCCATTTTCAATATAATTGGGATGAAAGGCTAGTCCCAATAATCCTTCTTCTGTATACCCACCATCTTGCTCAACTATTGAAGTCAAATCTAAAAATACATCTGCATTTTCAATGGAAGAATCATTATTAAATACCTTTATCGTTCCTGTCTGCTCTAAAACAAACAGCCTATTAGAGTTATCACCAGCATGATAAATACCTACAGGATCTGTAAATGATAAATTTGGAAATGCATTTTCTACCGTATACTCAGCATAAAGGGATGAGCTGAGATTAAATAGAAATAGTATTGATAATAATTTAATTTTATAATTCATAAACGACCTCTATAAGTTTTAACTAGATAAAATAATATTAACAAGTTGCACAATATCAAGTACGTTTAATAAACCATCCTGATTCAAATCTGAGACTAATAATTGATAAGCAGTTGGAATTTCATAACCCAAAATAAAATTAATTAGTACCACAATATCTAAAACATTAGTGATACAATCACCATTAATATCATTTGGGCATTCGCTATAAATATTAACTGGTGGAAATACAATAAAATCAAGCCAAGCAGCATCAGAACCACTGATAACACCCTGATCTTTTATATACTTCCATTCAAAAGAATGTAAACCCGGATCAATTGAAAATGATTCAAAAGACCAATCTATTTCACCAGCCCATTTATCCATTTCAATACCATCAATAGAAAATGATAAATAATCATAATAATTACCTGACTGGGAGCCGGTAGGTTCACAGGATACTTTTTTATAAAATGAAATTTCTCCTGATTCTACGATATCTAAGGATAAGCTAAGGACTGATTCTTGACTGTTGTCTATATCCCCTGAACGTGTACTATAATTACCTTCAAAAAAATCATTAGAGTCCATAGACCAATTTACATTTCCTGAAAGTTCCCATTCAAAACTTTCAAACTGACCACTCTCAAAGTTCTCAATTTCAGCTTCTAAAAGCCATGGATCCATGGAAAGTGAAAAGTTGAGCTCAACGTAGTTATTTTGATTTACCGTAACTATTTGCGATTCAGATACATAACCAAATGACTGTGCGGTTATTGTATATGTACCTGGTGTTAATAGTCTATAATAATCTCCATTTTCTGAATCTGTGAAAACATTATGTTCAATCCCTTCAACCAAGATAGTCCCATTTAATGGCATGCTTGATTCAGAATCTAAAATAACACCCCTTATACCTTTGTGTACCTGCTCAATATAGGCAATCATAGGTTCACGATGCTCTTCCCATAGGCCCGGCAATTGATCTGAATTAGGCCACTTTGTTTCATTTTGTTCTAGAGTGATTTCAAAATCACTCTCCCAAACATAATTCCAATCTTGCATCCCACCAAAAACTGCATACCATTCTGCACCGTTTGTAATACCATTATTAAAACCACCCGATTCCATATTTGGATGAGCATCTGCATAGCAGCTGGCCAGTTGTATAAATAAATCATCATCGGGTGCAGCAGAGTAAGTACCAGAGTTGGGGCCATCATAGGGATAATTAGCTACTAAGGCACCAGTGTGCATATTCGCGGATAAAACAAAATTATGGTCCCATGTCCATTCCATCATGGCACGAGTTTCTGGCTGTCGACCATTTATAGAATTATTAGAATCATCAAATTGATCCGGGAAGTCACGGTTTAAATCAACTCCATTTGCATTGTAGCGATCACCACTCTCAAAACCATCTGGGTTCATACTGGGCATTATAAATATAGATGTATTATTAACTAAATCAGTGGCACGCTGATTATTGCCATATTCTTGTACAAGCCATTCTATTAAAAATAAACTAAGTTCTCTACCTACTGTCTCATCACCATGCATATTGGCAACATATTTGAATTCAGGCTCTAGCTCATTTAGTCCAGGATTATCAGACACCTCTAATACCCATAATTCTCTGCCCTGTACTGATTGACCAATACTTAGGAGATTTGTTATATCAGGATATTGACTATTAATCTCTTGTAAAAAATCTGTTAATTCATCATAATTATGATATGACCTCATAGGATCTCTCAAATCATGATTATTTGATGTGAGTTGTTGAAAATATAATTTTGCTTGATTGGGGATCTCTGTAATTCCAAAACCCATATTGGATATTTGATTATATTCTTCATCGGTTACAAATGCATGTACATCATTCTTTGTACGATGGTGATCTAAATCAATGTTCATTTGAACTAAT
>JABHHG010000221.1 GCA_018671635.1 Fidelibacterota bacterium
AACATTCCTTTTGATTCAGACCATTCTGATCGATAATATGTACTTCTGTACCAGCCTCAAACATGGACAGGGCAGAAGGTTCTATAAATACAGTATGATGTGCTCCCCAGTTCCAATCTACAATGACCATATCTTCATATTCATCCACATCATAATCATTAAAAGGGTCACCAATAACAAAGTAACCATCCCCATAATCTGTTGAAGTGTTGCCAAAGGTATCTATTGCGGTTATTTTCATACGGGAAAAAGTAGAATTAGCATCTGGTAATTCTAATTCAAGAGAATCAGTGTTAGGGATATTCATAGCAATCGTATTGAAATACCCACCTAACTCTTCAGCAAGGAATATAGAAACAGCCTCATCACCAAAACTGTCATCCTCAGTGAACCACTCGAGCATAACTGTTTCAAAATTGTCAAACTGCTCACCACCATTGGGGTAAAGCCATTCTAAAGTTGGATTTTTGCTATCTCCAGTAAAATTATTAGATTCATTTTCAATATTTAATGTTAAGCTTGATGAATTTCCACCACCTTCTTGAAAATCAGGGTCTCCAAT
Organism: Fidelibacterota bacterium; assembly: GCA_018671635.1. Lineage (GTDB taxonomy): Bacteria > Fidelibacterota > Marinisomatia > SCGC-AAA003-L08 > D37C17 > JABHHG01. Next base: position 563 of record JABHHG010000221.1, read on the forward strand.
GGTGAAATATAAATTAGATCGATCTTCATTCGAATTTCCATAACTATCTTTAGCTGTAATTTTAAATCGCCCGAAAGCTGAATTGATTTCAGGAAGAGTTAGCGAAACTATATCATTAATGGATATATCCGCATCAACTTCAATGAAATTTGCCCCTAGATTCTCCGAAAAATAGATGGATATAGACTCATCATAAAATGTATCATCATCTCCTAACCATTCTAGATTAACAAATTCTCCTTGACTAAATTCTTCACTCCCATTTGGATATTGCCAATTGATATTCGGATTTTTACTATCACCTTCAAAAATATCTGATTCTGAATTTATATTAAGTATTACTTCTTGCTGTCCTCCACCGTTTTCACCATCCCATATATAGGGTTCTCCAATTGTAAAATACAGGTCACTAAAATCTTCACTAGTATTTCCATAATAATCAATAGCATTTATTCTAAAACGGGAAAAGGCAGAATTAATGTCAGGAGTATTAAACGCATAACTTTCACTATTTTCAATATTCTCTTCAACAGTTTCAAACGATGCCCCTAAGTTTTGTGAAAAATAAATGGAAATAGATTCATTGGTAAAACTATCATCACTAGCATCCCATTCTAAATTGATTGACTCTAATGATTCATATTCTTCACCAGTATTTGGAGAAATCCAATTGATTTCAGGGTTTTTACTATCACCTTCAAATACACTTGATTCACCAAATATAGTCAAGGTGGTATCGGTTTGAGATAATATCAAACTTATAAATAAAAATAATATTTTATAATATCTTTTCAATATTATTTATTTTTAAATGATTTATCTATCTTTTTTTGACTATCCAAAGAATGATGCTTTCTATTTATTCTTCTTGAACTTTTATTAGATCTCGATTGATCAATAACTCGTAAACATCTAAATCCAATTCCAATGCTAGTTGTAGTTGCAGTATATGATTGATGATTCCAAGACTTTAAATCATTTGCTAAACTATTATATGCACCTCCCTTTATTAAATAGCTATCATCATTACTCTTTACTATTTCCCAAGTATTTCCCGCCATATCATAGGAACCAAATTGACTGGAGCTATTTTCTGTTATAAATGGATCACAATCTAATGCGTCAGAACTATATATCTGGCCTTGATTTATCTGATTATATGTTGATGCTATAGGACCAATCCATTGAAATTCATTATATGTAGTACCCAATCCTGTTAGCTGTAAACTTTCTCCTATTTCGCCAGGCTCACTAACACCAATATCTGTACTCGTGGTACCATTTGCACAACCGTCAAATGCAGTCATAGTCCCTTCATAACTTAAAAATTGTACTAAACCAGAAGTGCCAATGCACAAAGCTAGTCCATCAGGAGCACCATTTTGAAAACTATTTGTTTCGGTTTGAAACCAAATTGTATTTGAAGGTCCAATAATGCCACTTAAATTTATTTCATTATACATGGATCCATTATTTCCATTATAAAGTTGTAAATAATAGTAGGATAAATCCGTACCTGACGGACCAATGATTTCAAAACCTTCACCTACATCTGAACCATAATTATCATAGTGTAGTTCATTAATAAATACATCTCCTATGGTTCCATTTGTATTCTCATTTATAATACATTCATAAGCAGAACCATTAAATGATCCCACTGAAGATGTTGAGTATATACTCAAGCCATAATTAGCACCATTAAAATCTATATAATTAGCATGTGCAATTGATATATCATTCCCCCATGGATAATCATAGCCTGTATTACCTCTCGCTGCTTTTTCCCA
>JABHHG010000004.1 GCA_018671635.1 Fidelibacterota bacterium
AATCAGAATACTTTCAGGGTTCTAACGTAGAATATGAGATTTATTTAGATATTTTCTTTCACCAGTTCCATCAGGGAAATATGCATTTGCCACATCTACTTCAATTTGTTGATTTGATTGAAATACCCAATTGGGGGACAAGTCATAAATACAGCAATCATTACCCGAAAATAATATAGATTCTCCAATACTATATTCCTGAACTACCCAATTACCCATTATCTCTTCTATATCTGCATCAGTAGTAGTATCACAATCACATGCTCCTGTCAATATATTCCCATACTCACAGCTATTGTTATCAAGGGTAGTTAATGGGTTATAATTACAGGCAGTACTATCCAAACAACCATGAACTTCTTTAGGCTCTGTTGAACAACTGATAAAAAAGGCGGATAATATTAGTGTATATAGGAGTTTCATTTAAGGGGGGAGGGTTTAATTCGCTAAAATATAATTAACAATCTGAACAATATCTAATATATCTACAATACCATCAGCATTGAAATCAGCAGCAGTAAACTCATCATCATTAAACTCTGAGTTACCCATGATTTGGTTTATGATGCGTACAATATCTAATATATCTACAATTCCATCAAAGTTGGTGTCACCAATAGTATCATTTACTGATAACGATTCTAAAGAAATATCTAAATACGTTATTGAGTTTGATGAAGGAGTTATTGAAAATTCTTGAGAAACATACCCTAGTGCATCTATTTGGACTGTATATGATTCATCAATGAGTAATCTACGAAAGCGACCAAATTCGTCACATAGCCGTGGTGATAATACAGAGCCATCCATTTCAAGGATTTTTACTTCTGCACCTGAAATTGGTAATCCCGTTAATCCATCAGTCACTAACCCAGTAACCATATAGCTATCTGCACCCAAATTTCCGGAGTTAATTCCAGCGGTGCGATTAATAGCATAAAATGCTCCTCTGAGATTATTATGAATAATACCATTTATATGAGAAGTTTCACTTGGTTGCATACCAACGCCACCTTCACCTACATAAATTTTGTATTGAAATGTACCTATTTTAGCATAAAACCAATTGTGGGAATTCCCTTTAAATGAACCACTAAATGATGGCTCATATGTTCCTGCATCAACTCTACCTATATGTGAAGCAATGTTTTCACCAAGATGTCCTATTACTTCAAAATCTGGAGAAAATAAAGTATCTGACCAATTCCAAGAGTACTTAATTTTTTGTGACATACAACCACTCCGAGAACTACCATATATAATTGAAATTAAAAAGTTTTCTTCTAAAGCTAAATCGCGAATTGCTTGAGTCTCTGTTTCTGAAAATGGTTCAGCCCCTCTATAATAGTCAAAGTCTACAAAATAAGATGAATTACATCCATTATTTCCACCATTATCAGGCTCATAGATTCCATCACCATTAATCCAATTAAAATCATAATTTCTATCTAAATCCACACCATCAGAATCATTGCCTTGTCCAACAATAAAATTAAATATATTATTTCCATCTAAATCATGCTTATTCTTTCGATAAGTTTCATCCTGAACCCAAGTACCATTGTCTTCATAGCCATGAACAACTGATAGTCCTTCAGGGTTATGGGTAGGCACTACCCATACTTCAGTGGTTTCTAAAATTTCCTGGATATTCATTGGAGTTAATTCTTGATTAGGTCTAAATGCATTGTTTTGATCATCTGACACATACACTTGAGGAGCACTCAAATCAGAAAATGGATTCGGATGCAATAGAATATCAATTAAAGCCATAGATATTTCAACCCCTAGAATATTTTCAGCATTAGATTGACCTAAGATTAATATTTTAGGTTTATCATTATTTTCATTTACCTCATATGAAAGCTTTACCGCCCAAAATGGAAATTCATCTTCGTGAGATCTACCAATTTCTATTAACTCATACATGATTCCAGCATTGGGGTAATTAGGATTATACATATTACCAAATTCATCATCCCATGCAAAGAGTTGTTCTTGGATTTCAGAATAGGTGTGATACCTTTCAGAGAGTAGACTATCAAAACAAGCTGCATTACCACCATTGCAAACCCCACAAGCATCTACCATAGCAGAACCACCACAGTCGCCATTACAATCAACTCCTGCAGTACAATCACCATAGCAATCATAATTTGTTTCTGGATAGATGCAGCTACCATCATCTATATTTGCTTCTGAGTTATAATTACATGAAGATTCACCAGTACATCCATAAACAGCACATTCACTACTCATCCATGATTCAGTTTCATTAGGACAAACAGTATAAACTTCTAAACAATCACCAAAGCCATCACCAT
>JABHHG010000003.1 GCA_018671635.1 Fidelibacterota bacterium
AGATTCAATTGTGAACCTTGGAATTGTTGCAAAAAATTTAGAGCACATTCCCAGAGTCTCATTGGAACAATTGGATCCTTGGGAATCTCCCAAAGAACGATTGTTAATTGTTTTTCTAGCACGAACAGGAAGTACATGGTTATGCGAATTGATGAATAAAACAAATTCTATGGGTTATGCAAGAGAATCTTTGCATGCTCAAGAATTAATCAATGCTTTTGAAAGTGGAGATTACAATAATCTAAACGAAATAATGCGTTCTTCTGTTAAAGAACATTGTACAAAGAATGGAATTTATTCTGTTAAATCCACCTTTCATACTTTAGCACCGATGTTTTTATTGGAAGAGTTTCCAAATAATTTAGAACGATGGAAGATTGTGGTGCTAACTAGGGATGATAAACTAGATCAAGCAATTTCAATAATGAAATTAGATAAAAATAGAAAGTCAACGTCGTTTGATAATTCTGCAATCACGGTTGTCGAAGAAGACTATGATTACAATGAAATTTCGCGTAAATTGAACCTGATAATGAAGGGTGAAAATACAATTTTTACTTTTCTTCAAGCATATGGTGCAAATTACCTAAAAATATCATATGAAAATTTAAGTTTAAACCCAAAACAAATAATTGATCAAATAAGTAAATTCTGTGGTATCACTGTTTCAAATGCCGACATAGAAACCCAATTCGAAATTCAACGTGATAAAATATCTGCTAAATGGAAAAAACAATGGCTAGAAGATGTGCAAAATGAAAATCCTCTTTTCTCAAATAATGCGTTATTCAAAAGATAACCAGTATTACAAAATGGTTCAATGTCTATCTTCAACAGCAATTTTCCTAGTCTCAACAAGCATCTCGCTACCCCATTCTCCGGCCCAGCGATAAGTTGTTCGTTTTACTTCAGGATATAAATCATATAAACTGTAAATTTTTTCTGATTGGGAATTTGCCAAGAAAAATTGGTCATCACTCACGTTGTAGTATCTGTAAAACATTAAGGCGCCTTCTCGTACAATGATTTCCCCATTTGCTTTATCAAACCAAACATCTTCAATTGCATTTTGCTCATACCAGTCAACTGCACCCCATGTTGCATTGATTATTTCAGGGGTTCTGTCCGGCCAATTCAATAGTATTGCTACAATTCCTTCAGATTCATTTGGGGTTCTACATGGTAGTTCCCAACTTCTTGCTGATTCAGGTTCCAATGTGCTACGATTATATTGTTGAGCCCAGATTGTAGGTGTGCCATTCACAATTATTTGTGTATCAAGAATAAATTGCATTCCTGCATCGAGAGCCATTGAAAGCTGAGTTGAATTAATAGAATCTAGAATACCTGAGGAAAATTGATTTCGCTGCTCTACTAAATCCCAAAGCAATAGGACTACGGTTGTCATTACATGGTCATTAAATGTCATCAAGTTTGAATATGAACATTCAACACACCATCTAACTGGCCAAACTCCTGGCCAACCTCCAGAAGTATGTTGAGCATCTAATATGAAAGAAATTCCTGACTCAACTGAAGCCTTGAAAATTTGTTTTCTTGTTGAATCATTGGTATCCGAATAAGCTTGAGCGATAAACCTGATATGAGCTGTAGTTGCCATATCTTTGAATGAACCAAGATCCTCACCGCTGTTTGTATTGTACGAGATATCAATAGAACCATTCCATTCATTTAGATAATAATCTACTGAATATTTTTCCCATCCCCCGTGTTCCATCTGCCAAGTAATCATATTCATTGCGATGTCTTCTCTGATGAGTTCTGGATTTGATTGAAACAATGCTTCAATTCTCCACCATCTCCTCCACTCATAAAGCAGGGATTCCAAATCTGGGTCAATTACATCGCAAACTAAATCGCCATCAGAATCTAATGGAATTGATGTTGAATCCAATGGATCTGTCTGACAAATGGTTTCGTTAATATCTGTCCATTCATCACCATCATCATCTAAATCAACGAGATTGCAGTTCCCATCATTGTCAGTATCAGGAGGGATAGAAGTTGAATCAAGTGAATTTGTCTGGCAAATGGTTTCATTTATATCAGACCATCCGTCGCCATCATCATCCAAATCAATGAGGTCGCATAACCGGTCTCCATCATAATCTAGAGGCCTGTCTTTGAAATTCAAAGGTTCTGTATTACAAATGACCTCATCAATATCAAACCATCCATCATCATCATCATCTAAATCTCCTACATTCCCCATTCCATCATTATCAAAGTCTACAGATTCATTGGAATTATACGGGAATAAATCAATAGCGTCTAAGACACCATCTCCATCATTATCTTGATCCATAAAATCACATATCCCATCATTATCAGTATCGATAGGGACTGAACTCGCATCATATCCTAGCGAAGCACATTTGATTTCATCTAAGTCTGTCCAGCCATCTCCATCATCATCAAGATCGTCTTCATCAGCCAATCCATCGCCATCGGTATCGATTAACTTGTTCTCAGAGTTCATGATGCAACCTGAAAATATTGATGAAATCAATAATAAGATGAACAATGATGATTTCAATCTCACAAACCAATCTAACCGGTTGTTGAACATATACCTTTCACTCTAGAATAAGCACGAGGAAGGGGGCCGGAAATATTTATTCAGGTAGAATATTGTTTTTGAATCTAATTAATTAATAGTAACCCTCAAATGAAGGAATCAGACCCCATTAGTGCATGAGTTCTAAAGAGGAGGTCTTTGGCTCTGCATTAGCATCCGATACTGGGCCTTGTCACCATTCTATTGAATTAAACCGTTTAAGAAACTCAATTTCATTTAAAGTTGGAAACGCAATTACAAACTCAATTAAAAAGCCTTGGTTAGTTCCAATTTTACCTTTGAAAATAGTAATGCTGTTGGCGAAACATCGGAAATTAACAGAAAATTCTTCTCCAAATCAGTTAGAAAGTGCGAGCAGGAATTGTATTATTTTCTTTTCTTCCAATAATCCAAATTCTAAAGAATTCCTAAGAATTCTATCAATAGCAAAAATGATGAAGAGAATTGACCCTAAACAAGAAATTGTATTCACTTCAATTTACCCCTTATCAGAGTCAATTGCGAAAGGTGGGATTTCTGTTTACTCAATACCAAGGCGCCATGAGTTTGAGGAGATGGGGTCTTCAACGTGGAATTCAATGATTGAATCTACATTGATGATGGCTTTTAATGTCCATAAACCAAACATTTTTTTGTTTGATGGTAAATATCCATTTAGAGGAATGCTAAACGCAATTCCGACTTCTAATTTAATGAAAATATGGCTACATAGGAAACCATTTATTAATTCCATGAATAAATCAATAATACAATCTATTGATAAATTCGATCTGATTATTCAAGAAAATGAAATTTTTAACCAAGATGGCCTTGATTTGGTTCCATTTAGAAGTGATATCATTAATTGCGACCCGATCTACCCTCTTCCATATGATCCTTTGAACAAACAGATTCAATCCTTTAGAGTGAATTGTCATGAAAGTGAAACTGTGATTTATATTGAATTAGACAAAGATGTTATCGATGATTCAGGTGTAGGCGAAAGCATCAAATCACTACAATCAAAACCAGGATTAAAACTTATTTTTAATGATAGCAGATGGGTTCAGTCTTCTAAACAAAATGGTTTTAAAGGTGCATTTATCAATTCTATTCATCTTGATATTGATAAAAATAAAATTGATTTTGCAATAGCCACAAGTGAATATAACCACATTAATGAATTAATGATGATGAACATCCCCACGCTTTGTTTGGTCAATCAAAAGAATGACCAGCAGATGTTCCGGGCTGGTCAAGCTGCAGAGAATGGTTGTGTTATTTCAATTGCAGATGACTCTCCTGAAAGAATGGTTTCTGCTGCGATTGAAAGATTACTTGATGAGAAAGTTCGGATTAGAATGAAGTCTGCAGGTAAAAAGCTCATCAAGCCAAATGGTGCTGCTCAAGTTGCTGATTGGATATTGAAAAACAAACCAGTTTATTAGAAAATAGAGGAGGAAATTAGATGTGTGGTATTCTTGCAACTTCTAAGAGAATTTTGAATTTGGAACATATCATCGAATTTCTTCATTTTCGTGGTCCAGACCTGACAAATCACGAGGAAGTAAATGGAATAGATTTCGTCCACACTCTCCTATCTATGACTGGCCCCCCAACTGCTCAGCCATTCATTAGCGAAGATAAAAAGAGAGTTGCGCTTTTTAATGGAGAAATCTATAATTACAGAGAGTTCGGGGACTTTGAATCAGATGGATATTGCATTCTACCACTATACGAGAAGTATGGGGCAGATTGTGTCAAAAAAATGGATGGTGAATTCGCTCTTGTCATAATAGATTTTGAAAATGATATTCTCCTATTCTCTACAGATGTATTCTCAATTAAGCCTCTATGGTTTGCTAGGGAAGATGGTGAGTTTGCCATCTCATCATATTCATCCTGTATCGAGCGACTAGGTTTTTCAAAGCCAACACAAATCGAAGCAAATGCGACTTATATTTTGAGTCTATCAACTCTTGAGTTGAAGGAGGTGAAAGAAGTATTTTCATTCGATTTAACTCAGCATAAAGAAAGTTTTGATGATTGGGAATTAGCCTTCCAAAAGGCAATAGCAAAAAGAACACAGAATATCAAACATGGGGTTTTTATTGGCTTAAGTTCTGGCTATGATAGCGGTGCAATAGCATGTGAACTTGAAAAACAGAATGTTTCATTTGCTGCATACAGTATTGTTGGTTCAGAAAATAAAGATACGATATTATCAAGAATTGAAAGAACTACCGACCCAAGGTTAATTGAATTAGAAAAAGATGAA
>JABHHG010000001.1 GCA_018671635.1 Fidelibacterota bacterium
AATACCATACAATCTGCTAAGAATTTACTCTCCTAAAGCATTAAATTAATTTATACATCATTGCGGGAATCAAAACAAATTGTGGTTCAGCACCATATTAAAAATGAGAATTAAATATTATGGAAATATCTAAAATCCGCTCAGATTGGAATTTTGAAGACGCATCTGCAATTTACAATCAACCCTTATTAACATTAGTTTATGAAGCATCCCGTATTCATCGTGACTATCATGAGCCTAATGAAGTTCAGGTATGCACACTACTTTCAGTAAAAACCGGTGGATGTCCAGAGGATTGTGGATATTGTCCGCAAGCGGCTCGATATCATACTGATGTAAGTGCACAAAATTTATTGTCTGTGGATGAAGTAGTTACGGCAGCCACACGGGCCAAGCAGGCCGGGTCAACCCGTTTTTGCATGGGTGCTGCATGGCGTGAAGTAAAAGATAATACCGATTTTGATAATGTATTGGAAATGATTAGTCAAGTTAGTGATATGGGCTTAGAGGTTTGCGGTACATTGGGAATGGCCACTGAAAATCAATTACAGAAAATGAAAGCGGCTGGACTCCATGCTTATAATCATAATGTAGATACCTCTGAAGATTTTTATGGAGATATAATTTCCACGCGAAATTATGACGATCGCCTTGAAACACTAAACAATACGCGAAATGCAAATGTGACTATTTGTTCTGGTGGAATAATCGGTATGGGTGAGAGTGATATGGATCGAATTAAAATGCTACTCACATTGGCCAGATTAGACAAACATCCAGAATCAGTGCCCATTAACGCTTTAGTGAGCATCGAGGGTACACCTTTAGAAAATCAAGCACCAGTGTCGTCTTGGGAAATGGTGCGAATGATTGCCACTGCCCGCATCATGATGCCAGCCAGTATGGTGCGATTATCAGCAGGGCGGACAGAAATGTCGCCCGAAGCTCAAGCATTATGCTTTATGGCGGGGGCCAATTCAATATTTTCTGGAGATAAACTACTTACCACACCCAATCCATCATTAGGTGAAGATGAACAATTATTCAGCGATTTAGGTTTATACCCTCGACCTGCATATAGAACTGAAAAAATGAATTGCTCTCCCACGAACTAAGATGCCTTCACTTGAAGAACGTCTTGCTGAAAAGATAGATCAACGCAAAATTAATAATGCGTTAAGGCAGCTTCATGGCCAATCAGTAGGCATTGACTTTTGCTCAAATGATTATTTGGGATTAGCCAAGTCACCTGAAATCCATCAGGAAATCTTAAAATTGAGTGACCCAGTTAAGACACTGGGTTCAACGGGCTCACGGTTAATTTCTGGGGACTCCTCACAATATCAATCTATAGAAGAATATTTGAGTAATTTTCATAAGGGTGAAGCCGCACTAATATTCAATTCGGGTTATGATGCCAATGTGGGCTTCTTTTCTACGATTCCACAGAGAGGAGATATTATTCTTTATGATGAACTCTGTCATGCCTCCATTCGAGATGGAATTCGCCTCAGTCTGGCTAAAGGATATTCTTTCTCCCATAATGATCTCTCTCAACTCCGGTTAAAATTAGAGCAGTTCTCTGGAAATATATTTGTGGCCATAGAGTCCATTTATTCTATGGATGGCGATAATGCCCCAATTGAAAAATCAGTAGTGCTATGTGAAGAATTTGGAGCTCATTTGATAGTAGATGAAGCTCATTCTACTGGAATATATGGAAAGCATGGTGAGGGTGTAGTCGTATCTTTGGGATTAGAAGCTAAGATTTTTGCACGCCTCCATACCTTTGGCAAGGCTATGGGTGCACATGGTGCCGTGTGGATAGGTTCCGCTATTTTAAAAGAATATCTCATCAATTACTGCCGTTCATTTATTTATACCACTGCATTGGCGGCATATTCGATAGCACATATTCAGTCTGCATATACATTCTTATCTGATAACCCTCAGCGAATAGAGTCACTACATAACCAAATACAGTGGTTTAAAAAGGTGGTGGCAGAGAACAGGATTATGGGTTTCATACCCAGTGATTCGACTATTCAATCGTGCATTGTGTCAGGGAATGGTAATGTGAAAGTAGTGACATCCCATTTGCAAGAAAATGGATTTGATGTTCGCCCTATATTACATCCAACCGTTGCGGAGGGTAGAGAACGAATCCGTATATGCCTTCATGCATATAACTCCGATGATGAAATTTCCCAACTTGTACACACATTAAAAATGGGCTTAGCTAAAATATCATGAGGCGATTATTTGTAACGGGAATCGGCACGGATGTGGGGAAGACTGTTATATCAGCCATTCTAACCCAAAAATTACAGGCGGACTACTGGAAGCCTATTCAGGCTGGTGATTTAGATAGTACAGATACTATGAAAGTGAGTGAATGGGTGGAGAATTCTAAGTCGGTGATTCATCCAGAAGCATTTCGCCTCACCCAGCCCATGTCTCCTCATGCAGCGGCTGAGCGAGATGGCGTAAATATAAACTTGAATAATATTATTACTCCTGAAACGACTAGTGACTTCATAATAGAGGGGGCTGGGGGACTTATGGTGCCCTTGAATCAACGTGATTTAGTCATTGATTTGATTCCTCATTTACAGGCTGAAGTGGTAGTGGTGTCTCGGCATTATTTAGGCAGTATAAACCATACCATTTTATCTATAGAAGCACTCCGCACTCGCAATATAAACATCGCTGGCATTATCTTTAATAGGAGTGAAAATAGCGAGACAGAATCCATTATTGAATCTGTTTGTGAAGTGCCCATCTTGGGACGAATTCCAGAAATTGATCATATCAACACATTCAGCATACATGATGCAGGAGAACATATTAATATATGATTTACCATGAATCACTTAAAGTATAACATTATATAAATGAAGACTATATCTGAACGCGATCAGCAGGTAAATTGGCACCCATATACACAGATGCAAACGGCTGGACCTCCATTAGCTATCGTGAAAGGGGAAGGCGTATGGCTCACCGCCGAAGACGGTGCTCAATATTTAGATGCCATATCATCGTGGTGGGTGAATCTACATGGACATAACCACCCATATGTAATGGATGCGCTGCGAAAACAGACAGTGCAGTTAGATCATGTAATATTTTCAGGCTTCACCCATGCGCCTGCAGTAGAGCTCTCCGAAGCCTTGCTTGACGTTTTACCAACAGCACATGAAAAAATATTTTATTCCGACAATGGCTCTACAGCGGTAGAGGTAGGACTCAAAATGACCATCCAGTATCATGCCAATCAAGGGGCCAAAAAGCATACTATTATTGCATTACGAGATGGCTATCATGGCGATACCTTTGGGGCCATGTCTGCAGGGGGACGTGGAATTTTCTCAACACCATTTGAAAATCATCTATTTCATGTAGAGTATATTGATGTACCCATTATGGGCAAAGAAGCTGAATCCCTACATCAATTAAAAGAAATTATTAAACATCTTGATGTGGCAGGATTCATATTTGAGCCGCTATTGCTAGGGGCGGCAGGCATGGTTATATATGCTCCTGAGATTCTCAGTGAAATGATACACCTTTGTAAGCAGAATGATATTATTACCATTGCAGATGAAGTCTCTACAGGGTTTGGGCGTACCGGTAAATTTTTTGCCGCAAACCACTTGAGCCATAAACCAGATATTATTTGTATGTCTAAAGGCATCACCGGTGGCGTTATGGCTTTGGGGGCCACATCCACAACTGCACAGGTGTACAATGCATTTCTATCTGATGATAAGTCCAAAATGTTTCTGCATGGACATTCATATACAGGCAATCCATTGGCATGTGTAGTGGCAAAAGCCAGTTTAGATGTATTGCAGCAAGATGATACATGGACCGCCATAAAGCGAATTTCTCACCAACATCATGAATTTACAGAGACTATTAACACACACCCTCAAGTAGAAGATGTACGCTCATTAGGGGTAGTTTTAGCCGTTACCGTAAGATCGAGGAGTGATGAGACTTATTTTAATTATTTAAGAGACAGGCTTTATAATTTCTTTATTGACCGAAAAATACTCCTACGACCCTTAGGCAATGTGATATACATGATGCCACCCTATTGCATCAACACAGATGAGCTAAATATAGTCTATACTGCCATCACGGATTTGTTAGATGAGTTGCAATTGGTTAAATAGTGAAATGGTTAACTGGTTGAATGGTGAGAGATTGTCATACTGAACAGAATGAAGTATCTTCATATTTTATTTTAAAGCAAACTTTTGAGATTCTTCAACTAGCTTATGAATGACTAGTCTTCGGGCGCGGGGACCACGCCACTACTAAGATTATAAAAGCTCTATGTCTCAGTATCTCTGTGGTAAAAATCGAAAACTGAAAACTAACACTTGAAACTTAATTCCTAATAAGCTCAGGAACTTCCTTCTAACAACTAACCCTAATCCACACTTAAATTTTACACAAAGCACATGAGGGAATATGGAATTTTACCAAAGTTTATTTTATGCCACTCCAATATTCACATCCTTTAT